>JBFLZB010000238.1 GCA_040756475.1 Thermodesulfobacteriota bacterium | reverse complement strand
CGCCCCGGCCGCATCACCTTCGACGACCCCGACGCGGTGGTGGCGGTGGAGACCGTGGGCGGCCGGGCGGGCCTCTCCCTCTGGACCCGGGAAGAGCTGCGCCGCTACCCCTTCCTGGGGGTGGACTAGCGGTCAGCCGTCAGCGTTCAGCTCGAACCCGCGGCGCACCTCACCCCAACACACCCGCCAGCCAGTACAGCAGCATTCCCGCCACGACGGTCCCTCCCAGAGAACGGGTCTTCCACGCCACCGCGAGAGTCGGCAGCGCCACCCACAGCTCCCGGCGGGCCAGATCCAGGGCCCGGGGCTCGGGGGAGGCGAGCAGCGACGGGACGACGAGGGCCGCCAGCAGCGCCGCGGGGATGAGGCCGAGCCACGCGACGAGCCCTTCCGGGAGGCGCCGGCGGGAGAGCACGAGCAGCGGCAGCGCCCGGGGCAGGTAGGTAACCAGCCCCATGCCCCCCAGCAGCAAGAGGTACTCCCCCGTGCTCCACGCCGGGCTCACGGACGCGCTCCCCGCCGCCGGGCCGCCAGTGCCCCGGTGGCCCCGGCCGCTGCCCCGAGCACGATGTAGGCGTTTCCCGGAAACGCCAGGTAGAGCCCGAGGGCCACGGCGCCCCCGAGGGCGGCCGCCAGGACGTGGCTCGGGCTCCGGAGCTGGAAGACCAGCAGGCACAGGAACATCCCGGTGAGGGCGTAGTCGATGCCCAACGCCCCCGTAGGGACGAACTGGCCGGCGTAGGCCCCCGCCACGGTCGCGGCGATCCAGGCGAGGTTGGCCGCGTGGTTCAGGACGAGCGCCCGATAGCGGTCCCACCCCGCCCGCTCCCGGAGGAGGGAGGAGTTCAGCGCGAAGCTCTCGTCCGTGAGCCCGTAGGCGAAGAGCGCCAGGAACCGGCGCCGGGCCCCGGCCAGGGGCACGGCCATGGACGAGCTCATGAGGGCGTGGCGCAGGTTCACTGCGAAGGTGGTGGCGACGATCGAGGCGATGCCCGCCCCGGCCTGGAGCATGGCCACGGCGATGAACTGGGAGCTCCCGGCGAAGACCACGGCCGACATGAGCCCCACCTGCCAGGGCGCGAGCCCCGCCTTCTGGGCCAACACCCCGAAGGCCAGACCTACCGGCGTATAGCCGAGGCAGATGGGCCAGGCCGCGCGCAGGCCGTCGCGGCAGAGGGTCAGGCACTGGGCGGCGGTCATCTTCACGGGAGTTCCGGCCAGGGTGTGGGGACGCGCTCCCCGCCCTTTTCTCAAACCCCGGCCCCGTTGGCAAGGCCGCTCACCCCGTGGTAGCGTCTCCTCCTGTCGCGTTTCGCGTGCCGGGTGCCGGGTGCCGGGTGCCCTGTTCCCCTGGCTCCTGACCCCTGGCCCCTAGCCCCCGATCCCATGCCCGACCCCTTCCACCTCCTGCGCACGGTCTTCGGCTACCCCGCCTTCCGGGGGCACCAGGAGGCCGTGATCCGCCGGGTGGTCGCGGGGGGCGACGCCCTGGTGCTCATGCCCACCGGGGGAGGGAAGAGCCTGTGCTACCAGATCCCGGCCCTGGTGCGGCCCGGGGTGGGCATCGTCGTCTCCCCCCTCATCGCCCTCATGAAAGACCAGGTGGACGCCCTCACCCAGCTCGGGGTGCGGGCGGCAGCCATCAACTCCTCCCTCTCCCCGGGGGAGGCCGCTCTGGCCGAAGCAGCCCTGGTGCGCGGCGAGCTCGATCTCGCCTACGTGGCGCCCGAGCGGCTCCTCACCGACCGGTTCCTGGCGCTCCTCGACCGGGCAACCCTCGCGCTCTTCGCCATCGACGAGGCCCACTGCGTGAGCCAGTGGGGCCACGACTTCCGCCCCGAGTACCTGGGGCTGGGCGTCCTGGCGCAGCGCTACCCCGGGGTACCCCGGCTCGCCCTCACCGCCACCGCCGACGCCCCCACCCGGGCCGACATCGCCGCGCGCCTGCGCCTGGAGGGTGCGGTCCCGTTCGTGGCCGGGTTCGACCGGCCCAACATTCGGTACCGCGTGGTGCCCAAGGTCAAGCCCCGGGACCAGCTCCTGGGGTTCCTGCAAGCCGAGCACCCCGGCGATGCCGGAATCGTCTACTGCCTCTCGCGCCGCAAGGTGGAAGAAACGGCCGCGTGGCTCCGCGCCGGGGGCTTCGGGGCCGTGCCCTACCACGCCGGGCTCGACCCGGCGGTGCGTCGGACCCACCAGGAGCGGTTCGTGCTGGAGGAGGGGGTGGTGGTCGTGGCCACCGTGGCCTTCGGCATGGGGATCGACAAGCCCAACGTGCGGTTCGTGGCACACCTGGACCTGCCCAAGAGCCTCGAAGGCTACTACCAGGAGACCGGGCGGGCGGGCCGCGACGGCCTGTCCTCCGACGCGTGGCTGTGCTACGGCCTGGCGGACGTGGCGCTGCTGGGGCAGATGCTCGCCGCCTCCGACGCGGACGAGGCCCACAAGCGCCTGGAGCGCCGCAAGCTCGACGCCCTGCTGGGATACTGCGAGTCCGCCCGGTGCCGGCGCCAGGTGCTCCTGCGCTACTTCGGCGAGGAGCTCCCCGAGCCCTGCGGCAACTGCGACACCTGCCTGGAGCCCGTGGAGACCTGGGACGGCACCGTGGCGGCCCAGAAGGCGCTCTCCTGCGTCTTCCGCACGGGCCAGCGGTTCGGGGTGGTCCACCTGATCGACGTTCTCCTGGGGCGCGAGACCGAGCGGGTGAAGCGGTGGGGACACCACCGGGTGAGCACCTTCGGGATCGGCTCGGAGCTCGACGAGGCGGGCTGGCGCTCGGCCTTCCGGCAGCTCGCGGCCGCCGGCTACGCCCGGGTGGACCACGAGAGCCACGGGGCGCTGCGCCTCACGGAGAAGAGCCGCGCGGTGCTTCGGGGGGCGGAGCGGGTGCTCCTGCGCCGCGATCCCGTGCGGCCCAGGAAGACCCGGCAGGCGCGCCGGGCGGCGCGGGGGGCGGAGACCCGGGGGATCCCCCCGGCGGGCGGGGCACCCGCCGATGCGGCCGGCGCGGCGCTCTTCGAGCGGCTGCGGGCGCTGCGGCTGGAGCTCGCCCGGGCCCAGAACGTGCCCCCCTACGTCATCTTCCACGACACCGCCCTGCGGGCCATGGCCGACCGGCGCCCCGCGACCCTCGCGGAGCTGGCCGGGATTCCCGGCGTGGGGGAAAAGAAGCTGGCCCGGTACGGTCACGCCTTCCTGGAGGCGCTCTGGACGTCCTGATGCGGCGTCCACTCCCGGGGGAACGGGACGGCGACGAGGAAGGGGAGGGTCAGCCGCGTTCGGCCCCACCCTCCGAGGGAGCGGGGGCGGGGCCCTGTTCCGCCGGCTTGGGGTCCGCAGGCCGCGGGGGCGCTTCCCGGACGACCTCCCCCCGGATGCGCGCGCCGCGCTCCCCCGCCTCGACCCGAAAGCGAACGCCCGCCACCCCGGGCTCCCGAAGCTGGCGGCGCACCTCGGCTTCGATGCGCTGGCGCAGTACGGCAGGGTCGGGGAGCTCCCCGGCGGGGACGAGCCGCGCCACCGACCGGTGCAGACGCTTCACGTAGCGCTCCAGGAGCGCGCCCTCCTCCAGGCAGGCGCGGTCGAAGAGCACCTCGGCCGCCTCCGGGGGCTCGGGTTCGGCCTTGGCCTTTCGGGCCGCCCGCATCTCGGCGAGGTGGCGCACCTGAACCTCCAAGGCCTGGAAGCGGTGGGCCAGGGTTCGGGCCCGGAACCGCGCCGCCGTGGACGGCCACGGGTGCCGGGTGAGGGCCAGCACCTCCCGCTGGACCTCGTCGCGCAGGGCCACGGGCTCACCCCGGCGGCGGCCTGCCAGGAAGAGGTCGTACTCTCGCTTGAGGCGGTCCATCTTGCTCTCGAGGCGGTCCAGGCCCTGAAGGTGAAGGTCCACGGGCTCCTCAGCAGGTGCACACGGCGGTGGGGGCGTCGTCCTCCCGGAACGGGGAGATGGCCCGCAGCCGTTCGATGATCCGGGGCAGCTCGGCCACCACGGCGTCCACCTCGGCCTCGGTGGTGAAGCGGCTGAGGCTGAAGCGGATGGAGCCGTGTGCATAGGTGAAGGGCACCCCCATGGCCCGCAGCACGTGGGAGGGCTCCAGGCTCCCCGAGGTGCAGGCGGAGCCGGAGCTGGCGCAGATACCTTTCTGGTCCAGGAGGAGCAGGATCGCCTCCCCCTCCACGAACTTGAAGGCGAGGCTCGAGGTGTTGGGCAGGCGCTCGGTGGGGTGGCCGTTCAGGCGGGCGTCGGGGATGGCCGCGAGCAGCCCCTGCTCCAGGCGGTCCCGCAGGGCCCGCACCCGGGTGTTCTCCTCGGCCAGGTGGGCGCCGGCGAGCTCGCAGGCCTTGCCCAGGGCGATGATCCCGGGGACGTTCTCGGTGCCGCCCCGGCGGCCCCGCTCCTGGTGGCCGCCGATGAGGAAGGGCCGAAACGGCGTGCGCCGCCGCACGAAGAGGGCTCCCACCCCCTTGGGAGCGTGGAGCTTGTGGCCCGAGAGCACCAGGTAGTCCACCGGCAGGGTGCGCAGGTCGAGGGGAAGCTTTCCCGCCGCCTGGACGGCGTCGGTGTGGAAGGGGATGCCCCGGCTCTTTACCAGCTCGGCGGCGGCCTGGATGGGGAAGATCGTCCCGGTCTCGTTGTTGGCGTACATCAGGGAGACCAGGGCCGTGTCGTCCCTGAGGCTCGACCGCAGCTCGTCGAGGTCGATCATGCCCTCGGCGTCCACCCCGAGCAGGGTCAGGTGGTAGCCCTTCTTCACCAGGTGGTTGGCCAGGTTCAGGACCGCCGGGTGCTCCACCTTGGTGGTTATTAGGTGGCGCTTCTCCGGTTGGGCCTCCAGGGCGGAGCGCATGGCCGTGCTGTCTCCCTCGGTACCGCAGGAGGTGAACAGGATCTCCACGGGCTCGCACCCCAGGAGCGCTGCCACCCGCTCCCGCGCCTCGGCGAGCCTGCCGCCCACCTGCCCGCCGAAGGTGTGCATGCTCGAGGGGTTTCCGTAGAGCTCGCAGAAGTAGGGCCGCATCTCCTCGAAGACCGCGGGATCGACCCGGGTGGTGGCGTTGTTGTCGAGGTAGATTTCCGCCATCACTGCACCTCCACCACCTGGAGCTCGGGGTCGACGATCTCCTTGAGCCGGGCCTCCACGCCCCCCTTGAGGGTGAGCTGGCTCGAAGGGCAGTGGGTGCAGGTGCCCCGCAGGCTCACGTACACGGTGGTGCCGTCCACGTCCACCAGCTCCAGGTCGCCCCCGTCGGCCTGGAGGCTGGGCCGGATCTCCTCGTCGATGACCTTCTGCACGAGCTGGATGCGCTGGAGGTTGGTGAGCTTTCGGGGCGCCGCCGCCGCCGGGGCGGGCCGGGCTTCCCGCGCGCCCCGCACCTCTGCCAGCAGCCGCTCGATGTCGGGCAGGCACCGTTCGCAGCCGCCCCCGGCCTTGGTGTAGTGGGTCACGTCTTCCACGCTCTTGAGGTCGTTTTCCTCGACGGCCCTGCGAATCTGGGCGTCGGTCACCCCGAAGCACTCGCACACCACCTCGCCCTCGAGCTCGTGCTGGGTGGTCTCGATGCCCCGGTAGTTGTTGATGGCCGCCTCCAGGGCCTCGCGCCCCATGACGGAGCAGTGCATCTTCTCCTTGGGCAGGCCCCCCAGGAACTCGGCGATGTCGCGGTTGGTCACCAGGAGCGCCTCGTCCAGGGTCTTGCCCTTGACCATCTCGGTGAGCGCCGAGCTCGACGCGATGGCGCTGCCGCACCCGAAGGTCTGGAACCTGGCGTCCACGATCCGCTCGTTCTCCACCTTGAGAAACAGCCGCAGGGCGTCGCCGCACGCCAGGCTCCCCACCTCGCCCACGGCGTCGGCGTCGTCGATCTTTCCCACGTTGCGCGGGTTCAAGAAGTGATCCTTGACCTTGTCGGTGTAGTCCCACATCAGAGCAATCTCCCCGCCGGCGGCGCCGCCGGACGTTGGCACGGGAACAGCCGCGGCAATCTAACAAGGGTGCGCAGGGAGTGTCAAAATCACCGATCCGCCCCGAAGAGCTCCCGGAGCTTGTCCTCCGCCCCCGCCAGGTCCCCCGTGCCGGACTGGGCGTAGAGCACCGTCCCGCCGGGTCCCAGGAGCACGACCGTGGGCGTGACCCGCACCCCCAGGGCGCCCGCCAGGGGGCCGCCCTGCGCCTCCGGGTCGTCCAGGAGGCACGGCAGGGTGGGTTGGGTTTCGGCGAAGCGCCGCACCCGGGGCAGGAGGCGGGCGGAGTCCACGTTGACCGAGAAGGTCTCGAGGCCCCGGTCCCGGTAGCGGCTGCCCAGCGCGGCCACCGCCGGGTACTCCCGGCGGCAGGGGTCGCAGTAGAGGCTCCAGAAGTAGAGGAGCTG
>JBFLZB010000237.1:2768-6376 GCA_040756475.1 Thermodesulfobacteriota bacterium | reverse complement strand
CGCTGCTCGCCTCCCCCGAGCCCCGGGCCCTGGATCTGGCCCGCCGGGAGCTGTGGGTGGCGCTGCCGACTCTCGCGGTGGCGTGGAAGACCCGTTCTCTGGGAGGGACCGTCGTGGCGGGAATGCTCCTGTACTGGCTGGCGGGCCTCATGGGGTGAGGGCCGGCCTCTTCCGGTTCTGTTCCGATCCGTAAGGGTTCGCGCAGCCCGTGAGCGTTCGTCGATGCGGCCGTGTCACCCGCAGGGGCGCACAGCGTGCTCCCCCGCGCTCCCGGCCCCCGGGGTTCGCCCCCGGCGGCTCAACCCACGCGAGCCGGACGAGCACCCCTTTTCCCGGCTCCGCCCGCTGGGGCAGACGTACCCCGTGCCGCGAGACCTTCTAAAGTCACCCGCCCACAGGCCGATACGTGGCAGTGCCCCGGCGGGTGCCGGGAATCACGTCTCCAGGGCCTGGGAAATTCCTCCCGCGCCCTGTGCAAAGAGGAGGTATGTGCCATGGAAAGGAATCACCGCTACGTTGCGATGGCCCTGGGGGCCGTCCTGTGCGCTGCGAGCGCCGGAGCCGCGCAGTGGAAGGAGGTCAACGCGGTCCAGGTCAAGGCGCTCATGGACGCCGGGGGGACCACCGTCGTCAACCCCCTGAGCCGCATCGAGTTCAACGATCTCCACATCGCGGGGTCCGTCAACATCGCGCCCCACGAGCTCGAGGCCAAGCTCCCCTCCGACAAGGGAGCGGCGCTCGTCTTCTACTGCCTCGGCATGAAGTGAGTGGCCGCCCCCGAAGCCGCCAGTCTGGCGGTGAGCCTGGGCTACACCAACGTCCACTGCTTTCGCGGCGGCCTCCCGGACTGGATCCAGGCGGGCTACCCCGTGGAGAGCACCGAGAAGCTGCCCAAGGCCGACGTGCCCGACGTGGTGCCCGCGGAGCTCAAGGGGCTCCTGGACGGCGGGCAGGCCGTCGTGCTCCTGGACATCCGCCCCTCCTCGGAGGTAGCCAAGTACCGCATCGCGACGCCCGCACGCCTCCACATTCCCTTCGACCAGCTCACCGAGCGCGCCGGAGAGATTCCCGGAGAACGCCGGGTGGTGGTCCTCGACGTGAACGGCCGCCGATCTCCCCTGGCGGGCCGGTACCTTGCGGCGCGCGGCCTCTCCGAAGTGGCCAAACTCCAGGGCGGCATGGAGCGTTGGCTCAAGGAGGGGATGCCGGTCGACACGTCGTCCCAGTGAGCGGCGGCTACCCGCCGCGGAGAGTCTTCCATGCTCGATCGCCTGCGCATTGCACCAAAGCTCCTCATCGGTTTTGGCGTCGTCCTGGTCCTGCTCGTGGGCATCGCGGCGTTCGGTCTGCGCTCTGCGGGCGAGATTCGGGGCATGACCCGCCAAGTGAAGGAGCGCGACTTCCAGGTCGCGGTGGCGGTGGTGGACCTCGCCAACGCCGCCCAGCGGGTGCAGTTCGAGCTCGCCGCCGCGGCGGAGTCCGCCTCCCCGGAGGCCCTGGAGAGGGCGCGGGACGGCGGCGAGAAGATTCGGGAACGGGCGTCGGCGGTGCGCAGCCGCCTTCCTCCGGAGGGGCCCCTCTCGGGGCACCTGGCGGCCTTCGAGACCGCCTTTGCCCGGTCCTTCGACCGCGGCCGCGAGGCCGCCGCCTTCGCCATCGACCAGGAGATGCTCGACTTCATCCGGGTGCGCAATGAGTATGCGGCGGAGCTCCAGGGCTTCGAGAAGGCGCTGGCGGCGATGCGCGAGGGCTCCAGCGCCGCCCTGTACGAGACCCTGGGCCACATCGAAGAGGTCTCCACGCGGACAACCTCCATCACCGGCTGGTTCTCCGCCGCCGGCGTACTGCTGGGCGTCTTCATCGCAACCTGGATCGGGCGGCGCATCGCCACCCCCGTGCGCCACCTGGAGCACCGCCTGCGGGACATCGCGGAGGGCGAGGGCGACCTTACCCTGCGCGTCCCCGTGACCACCCGGGACGAGGTGGGCGAGGCCGCCCGGTGGTTCAACCTCTTCGTGGAGAAGATCCAGACCCTGGTGGGGCACGCCACCGAGAACTGCCAGGTGGTGGCCTCCTCGGCGGGGCAGCTCGCGGCCACCGCCCAGGAGCTCCGGGCGGGGGCGGGAGAGCAGGCGCGGCAGGTGCAGGAGGTCGCCACCGCGGTGGCGGAGATGTCCACCACCAACGACGACGTGGCCCGCAACGCGGCCTCCACCGCCCAGGTCTCCAGCCGGGTGCGGGAGCGGGCGGAGCACGGCCAGGGCGTGGTGCGGCGCACGGAAGAGGGAATGCAGGCGGTAGCCGAGACCGTCCGGACCATCTCCGGCGCCGTGGAGGAGCTCGGGGCGAGCTGCGAAGAGATCGGGTCGATCCTCACGACCATCGACGACATCGCCGACCAGACGAACCTCTTGGCGCTCAACGCGACCATCGAGGCCGCCCGGGCGGGGGAGCAGGGCCGGGGCTTCGCGGTGGTGGCGGACGAGGTGCGAAAACTCGCCGAAAAGACGGGCCGGGCCACGGGGGAGATCTCCCGGATGATCGGCAAGCTGCGGGCGGATACCCGAAGGTCTCTCGACGCCATGCGTCAGGGGCTGGAGCAGACCGATGCAGGCGTGGCGCTGGCCGCCCAGGCCCGGGAAGCGCTGGGCGAGATCCTCTCGGTCTCCGACTCGGGCCTGGAGATGGCGCGGATGATCGCCGCCGCCGCGGAAGAGCAGTCGGCCGTGTCGCGGCAGGTCGTGGAGAACGTGGAGGCCATTGCCGGGGTGGCGCGCTTCACGGAGGGTGCGGTGGGCGAGATCACCGGGGCGGCCGACCGGCTGGCCGGGCTCTCGGCCCAGCTCCAGGACGTCCTCGGACGCTTTCGGATCGAGAGCCACGGTTGATGGCCCCGACCGAAGGCCCTCAGTCCACCCCCAGGAAGGGGTAGCGGCGCAGCTCTTCCCGGGTCCAGAGGGAGAGGCCCGCCCGGCCGCCCACGGTCTCCACCGCCACCACCGCGTCGGGGTCGTCGAAGGTGATGCGGCCGGGGCGGCCCCGGGCCTCGAGGGCCTCCATCAAGACGGCGTCGAGGACGTGCTCCTCTTCGAGACTCGAGAGGGCCTTCTTGAAGCCGCGGCGGTGCATGCGCACGTGGAACGACTTTCCCTCCAGGGCCGGGGCCCAGACGAGCACGGCTTCACGGGCCCGCGCCTCGAACTCCTCCCGGGATTGGAACCCGAAGGTCGCCCGGCACACCATCATCCGGCTCACGGTGTTGCGAAGCCCGGGCTCGGCCTCGAGGCGGCGGGCGAAGTCCGCGAGGAAGGCGTCGGGGTCGGCCAGGCGCACCGCGAGCACGTTGTAGTACCCCGTGCGCCCCACGGCCCCCCAGGGCTCCAGGAGGCGCAGGGCGGCCCGAAACTCCCCCTCGCCGGCGCACGCCACGGCGTTCCAGTCGGACACCGGATCGGGTCGTGCCGTCATCGCTTTTTCCAATGAAACACGAGCTTGCCCCCGAAGTGCCCCAGGAGCACCGCCGGGACCATGGCGAGGAAGATGAGGCCGGCGTAGAGAAAGCGCAGGGGGCTCCCGCCGAGGAAGAGGTCCGGCGCCGCGAGCCGCAG
>JBFLZB010000237.1:0-2758 GCA_040756475.1 Thermodesulfobacteriota bacterium | reverse complement strand
GGAAAGGGCGAGCTTCCACCGGAACACCGGAACCCGCCGGCCCCCGTAGCGCCGCTTCCAGTCCCGCGCGCCCGAGGCGGCCGAGACCGGCACGGCCCCCAGCACCAGCACCAGGAGATAGAAGGCCGCCCGCTCCAGGGATGGCTCTCGCCACAGGAAGGCCAGGACGAGGAAGAGCACGGCGGCGGGCAGGGCCCCGTTGGGGGTGTGGGCGGCCACGGGGTGGAGGAGGAAGGTGTCCCACACGTCCCGCACGAACCGCGCCTTCCCGCGGCCCACGGGGGAAAACTGGGAGCGTTCCGCCCCGCAAACAGGGCAGGCTTGGGGGGCGGCCTCCCCCGGGGTCAGGTAGCCGCAGACCAGGCACCGCCAGCGCTGGGTCACCACCACCTCAGGGCACGATCTTCGTGCCCAGCACGTCCAGGAACTTCGCCAGCCACTCGGGGTGGGCGGGCCAGGCCGGGGCGGTGACGAGGTTCCCGTCCACGTGGGCCTTGTCCACCGGGACGTCGGCGTAGGTGCCCCCGCACCCGGCCACCTCGGGCCCTACCGCCGGGTAGGCGCTGCACGAGCGGCCCTTGAGCACGCCCGCTGCCGCGAGCACCTGGGCCCCGTGGCAGATGGCGGCCACGGGCTTTCCCTCTTCGAAGAAGTGGCGCACGATCTCGAGCACCTTGGGATTGAGGCGCAGGTACTCCGGGGCCCGGCCCCCCGGGATCACCAGGGCGTCGTAGGTCTTGGGTTTCACCTTCTTGAAGTCGGCGTTAAGCGAGAAGTTGTGGCCGGGCTTCTCCGAGTAGGTCTGGGCTCCGTCGAAGTCGTGCACCGCGGTGCGCACGGCTTCCCCCGCCTTCTTGTCGGGGCAGACGGCGTGCACCGTGTGTCCCACCGCCTGGAGCGCCTGGAAGGGCACCATCACCTCGTAGTCCTCCACGTAGTCCCCCACCAGCATGAGGATCTTCTTCGCAGCCACGGCCGCCTCCTTTCTCCCGGGTGGACGAATCGCGGGCGACTCTACCGCACCGGGGGCGGGCGGCAAGTCTGTGCTTCGCGGTGCGTCTCGACGCACCCTACGAGCCTTCCTGCGAGCCTGCCGAGGGACGAGGTGAGGCTTGCCTCGGCGCGGGGCCATGTCTAGACTGTGTCTCGACTCTCCCAGAGGGAAGGCACATGCAGACGGCAAAGCTCTTTCAAAACGGGGGAAGCCAGGCGGTTCGGCTGCCGAAGGAATTTCGCTTCGAAGGCGACGAGGTCGTGGTGAAGAGACTCGGAGAAGCCGTCCTTCTGTTTCCGAAGCGCTATGCGTGGGGAGACCTGAAAGCGGCCCTCGACCTCCTCGACCCGGAGTTCCAGATCGAGCGAGACCAGCCCCGGGAGTCCGAGCAACGGGAGTTCGACTCCTGATGCCCTTCCTGCTCGACACCGACACCTGTATCTACCTGATCAACCGCAGGCCCGGCTACGAGGGGGCTCTTCGGCACATGGACGGGCTGGAGTACGGCGACGTCCTCATCTCCGCGGTGACGCTCGCCGAGCTCCGCTTCGGCGTAGCGAAGAGTGCTCGCCGGGAAGCCAACGGCGCCCGCCTGGAGCACTTTCTGGCGCGGTTCGAGACCCTGGTCTTCGGCGAGGAGGCTGCCGGCGCGTATGGGCCGCTTCGAGCGCACCTGGAAAGCGAAGGAACGCCCATCGGACCCCTCGACACCCTGCTGGCCGCCCAGGCGTTGGCGGCGGGCTGCACCCTGGTGACGAACAACTCCGGCGAGTTCTCGCGGGTACCCGGGCTGCGGACGGAAAACTGGTTCGGTGCCGAGATGGGGGGGCCGGGCCATCCTCGCTCTGCGTCCACATAGCAGGGTGCGTTGGCGAACCTCCGGGCCGGCCTCGGCCGGTGGCTCCTGCGCCAGGCCCACGAGCACCTGGTTCCCCGGCTGCGAGCGATCAGCGAGCGCCACGGGCTGCCCTACCGCCGGGCGTTCGTCAAGCGTCAGCGGACTCGTTGGGCCAGTTGCTCCCGGCACCGGACCATCTCCGTCAACGCAAAGCTCCTCTTCCTGCCGGCCCGGCTTGTGGACTACGCTCTCACCCATGAGCTCTGTCATGTTGCGGAGATGTACCACTCGCGGCGGTTCTGGGGCCGCGTGGCGCAGTTGTGTCCGGAGTACCGGGAGCTCGACGGGGAGCTGCGGGAGATGTGGAAGGCAATACCGAGGTGGGCGGGCTAGCTCTTGGGTACCTCGGGTCGTGCCGATACTGGTTGCACTGGCTGCGGAGAAGATCGTGGAAGTAGAGAATATCTGCGACGTCGACCTTTCCCCGTTCATCGTGGCAGTGGTTCGACACCAAGGCCAAGAGTTGAGATTCCGGCAGCCTCTCACCCTCGTGCCAGAGCTCGATGACACGGAACAACTGATGCGCTTGCAGGCCCCGGAGCTCGGGATCGATGTCTTCGCCGTGACCCGCGACGCGTTGTGGGAAGAGCTTTCTGAGCAGGTGGCGATGCTGTGGGAGGAGTACGCGGAGGCGCCTGCCGAAGTCCTTTCCCCACCGGCGGCCGCCCTGAAGGAAAAACTTCTCGCGGCTTTGGAGGTGGTGGCCGATGCCGAAGGATAAGCACACTGGGTAACCCCCCGCCTATGGCGGGGGACCCACGAAGTTTGACAGTTCCAGGAGCAAACGGGCTGTGTTGCGATCCGTGTGGGTTTGCGGAGCGGTAGAGATCTCGGGAATGCGGCTCTTTCACCGGTAGGGGCGCACG
>JBFLZB010000236.1 GCA_040756475.1 Thermodesulfobacteriota bacterium | reverse complement strand
CCTGGAGAGGTTTCTCGAGGCCGACCCCTTCGGACCGGTCTCGGGGCGGGCGCGAACGCTCCTGGGGGAACTGCGGGGGGAGCCGGCCCATCATGAGTAGCGTGACGGGTAGCCTTCCCCTGCGGGTCGCGCTCAGCGGGGGGCTCCTGGGCCTGCTCCTGTGGGGGGGCTGGGCCTACCTCGGGCTCCCCCTCCGGGTCCGCCCGGCCGCGCCGCCGCCGGTGTGGGAGGCTCCGCTCCCGTCTCACGCGTACCACGCGCCCCACCGCTTCCAGGTGGAGCCGCTCGAGGCGGGGCCGGAGAGCCCGTGCCTCGGCTGCCACCCGAATCCTCCCCACTGGCGGTCCCCCGTGCACCGGGCGTTTCTCAACCTCCACGTGTCGTCCCTGGACTGCGGGGTGTGTCACCTGAAGGGAGCCCCGGTCTCGGTGCGGCGGTTCCGGGGGGGGGAGGTGGTCACCCGAGACGGCCTCCTGTCGGGGGAAGGGGGGCGCCTGTACGCGGCGGTGGGCTCGGGGCAGGGGTGGAGCCGGGTCCTTGGGGCCGGCCCGGCCGTGGGTCTCGCCGACCGGGGTCCCCGGTGCTCCCAGTGCCACCGCCGGGGCAGCACGCTGCTCGCGACCGACGGGCTCTACGATGCCTACCGGCGCCGGGTGCTCGAGGACCTGGCGGTGCTGCGGCACCTGGGAGAGCGGCCGTGGTGAGGCCGCTCCTGGCGGTGGCGGCGCTGCTGGCCGGGCTGGTCCTGGCGGCAGAGCGCCCGGGGGCAGGGGAGGGATCCCTGGGGGAAGCGGTCCTGGCCGGCCTGCGGGGGGCCTTCGACTTCGTTCCGAGCCCCGGCGCAGCGGGCGCCTTCGTTCTGGAGGACGGGGCTCGGCGGGTGGTCTTCCTTCGGGAGAAGGGGCGCAGCGAGCCGCTTCCCGGGTTGCGGGCGCCCCGAGCCGTGGCCCTGGACGAAGACGGCGTCCTGCTGGTCCTGGATGGGGAGCCCGCGTGGACCCTGGTCGGGTTTCGCGGGAACCGGGAGGCGTGGAGGGTCCTGCTGCAGGGAGATCTCTCTCCCCGATCCCCCGTGGCGCTGGCGGCGCGAAACCAGGTGGTCTGGGTGCTCGACCGCGATCCCCCCCGCGCCTTCCTCTACGCTTACGGCGGCGCCGGGCTGGGGTGGTCCGACCTGGCGGGTCACGCCCGCTCTCCCTTTTCCCTGGCCCTGGGGACGGCCGGAGAGGCCTTCGTCTCCGATCCCCTCGGGCCCGGCGTGCTGCGCCTGAGCCCGACGGGAACTTTTCTCGGCCTCCTCTCCCTCGGGGGTTCCGGCGTGACCAGGCCCACCGGGCTCGCCGTGGCCGACGGGAGCCGCGTCTGGGTGAGCGACGGGGTGACCGGGCGGATTTCGTGTTTCGACGCGGGGGGTGGGGGCCGCTGCCGGGCGGACGTGCCCCGGTTCGAGGACCCCTTGCGCCTGGGGTGGGCCGAGGGGCAGCTCTGGGTGCTGGAGGCCCGGCCAGGCCGGGTCCGGCGCCTCGCGAGGGAGGGGCCATGACGGTGACGCGTTGGGAGTATGGTCAGATCTTCGTTGCGAATCCCGAGCCCTTCGGGGGCCTCCCCAAGGAGGGCCTGGACCTCACCCGCGCCGGGCGCGCCGGCGCCGAGGGGTGGGAGCTCGTGGCCTCCATCCCCTACACCACCCCCCAGGGAGAGGTGCGCGGCGCGTTCCTCCTCTTCAAGCGCCAGGTCGCCGGGCCGGGATGATCGGCCTCCTTCTGCTCCTGGTCCTTCTGCTCCCGACCACGGTCTGGGGGTCCGCAGACGGCCTCCCCTGCGTGCTGTGCCACCCGTCCCGGGACCGGGAGGTGTTCGAGATCCTCTCCCGCACCCCGGGGGTCCTGGTGGGGAGCGAGGGCTCCCAGGCGTTCGTGTGCCTTTCGTGCCACAACGGGTCGGTGGTGGACAGCCGGGACCGGCTCCTGCGGGGAGGGCAACACCCCGCGGGGGTGCGGGTGAGTCGGGCGCTCCCCGCCGAGTACCCGCTCTACGGTGCGGGGCAGATGACCTGCGGCACGTGTCACTCGCCCCACGGGGAGGGTCCGGGAGCCGCGCGGTGGCTTCGCGTCGCCCCCGACGGGGTGGCCCCCTGCGCCGGGTGCCATCCGGCCCGCCGGGGCTCCCACCTGGGCCGGTCCCTCTCGCCCGAGAGGACCGGCCGCATCCGCGGGGCCGGGGGACGGCCCGGGTCCGCCGAGGACGTCACCTGCCTCACCTGCCACACGCCCCACGCAGCCTCGGGAGACCGGCTCCTGGTGGCGCCCTACGGCGCCGAGCGCGACGACCTGTGCCGCACCTGCCACCCGGGGGTGTCCGTGAAGGGAGTGGCGGCGGGGGGGCGCTCCCGCCCTTGCAGCCAGTGTCACGCCCCCCACGGCGATGCCCCCCGCCTCTTGACCGGAGGAGAAAAGGGGCCTTGCATCCCCTGTCACGCCGACCGCCGAGGTCCGGGAGACCACCGGGTGGTCCACCCCGCGTGCGCCGAGTGCCACAGCGTCCACTCCCCGGTGAAGATGGGCGGCCGCTCCGCGGGACTCCTGCGGACACCCGCCGAGGGGGGCCTCCTGTGCGAGCCCTGTCACGCAGACCTGGGGGCACGCCACCGCCCGGGGTCGCCCCTGGAAACGGTGAATGCGGGGCTGCTCCGGGCTCGCGGGCTCGCCCCAGGGGCCGGCGGGGCACTGGAGTGCACCACCTGCCACCGGATGCACGGCGCTCCCCATATCCCGCTGCTCGCCCTGGGCGACGAAGTGCTGTGCCTGTACTGTCACGAGGACGCCAATCCCTACGGCGCCCGGGGAATCAAGCCGGGTCCTCACCCGGTGGGCGTTCTCCTGCGGGGTGACCGACCGGCTGCGGCAGGAGGCCCTTCGCCGGGCGGCTCGGCGGTGCTCACCTGCACCACGTGCCACCGGGCCCACCTGCGGACCGGGAGCGGGCCGGCCCGCCCCGAGTCGGATTGCCTGGACGGCCACCCCCAGCGGCGGGCCGCCGCCGGCCACGGGGGCGTGGTGGGGTGCGGCGCGTGTCACGGCATCCACGCCCAGACCCCGCCGGCCCAGACCTGCGCCCCTTGCCACCCCGACGCTGCTTCCGGGCTCCACCGGCCCGACCAGCCCCTGGGGCCCGGCAGCCTCCCCGCCTTCGATGGGTCCGGCGCCAGGGCGGCGGCCGGCACCATGGGGTGTCCCACCTGCCACGACCCCCACGGCACCGGGGCGGCCAAGCTGCGCAGGCCTTCTCCTGCCCAGACCTGCCTGGCGTGTCACGAGGGCAAGGAAGCCGTGCAGGGGGGTGCCCACGACCCGGTGAAGCTGGGGAGCCGCCCGGGTTCGTGCGGCCCGTGCCACGACGCCCACGGCCGGCAGTCCCCGTCGGGCCCCGACCCGGCGGGCGACGGATGCCGGGGGTGTCACCCGGAACAGGAGGTGCCGGAGAATCACTCGCCCCGCGGGGCACCGGCCTGGCGGCGACTCCGGGAGGACCTGCCCCTCTTCGGCCGGGATGGAGAGCGGGCTGCCTACGGGTTCGTCACCTGCCCCACGTGCCACGACGTGCACCGGGCCGAGGGGACCCGCGCCCTGCGGCTTTCCACGGGCCCGGAGCCTCGTCTATGTCTCGCCTGCCACTCGGAGAAGGCGACGCTCCTGGGCACGGCGCACGACCGGCTCGGACCCCCGGGAGAGGGAGCCTGCCCCGCCTGCCACGAGGTCCATCGGGCCCGGGGCCCGGCCGGGCAGGGGCCCGCGCCCTGGCAACTGCGGGTTGGCGCCGCGGGAAGCTGGAACGACCGCAAGTGCTCCCCCTGCCACACTCTGGCCTCCGATGCGCCGGACTCCTATGGCGGCACCGGATCCCACCCGGCCAACGTCGCCCTTTCCCGGGACGTGAAGCCCCAGGGGCTGCCCCTCTTCGATCCCCTGGGGGGGCCGTTCGGGAGACTCGTGACCTGCGCCACCTGCCACGAGGTCCACGGAGTCCGCGATCCCGAGGGAAAGGGTGCGATTGCAAGGTTTCTGCGCAAGAGCCCGCGGGAAGGGGAGCTGTGTGTCTCGTGCCACCCGCGCCAGGGCGCCGTGGTCTCTACGCCCCACGACCTGCGCAGGGGGTGGCCCACGGACCTCGGCCCCTGCGGCCCCTGCCACGTGGCGCACGCAGCCCGCGGACCCCGGGCCCTGTGGGGCCTGGACCCGGCGCCCGGGGCGTATCTCCCCAACACCCTGTGTCGGTCCTGCCACCGGCAGGGCGGGCCGGTGCAGGGGGAGTTCCTGCTCCTCCAGCACCACATGAAGGACGCCGAGGACCTGCGCACCCCCAGGGGCACGAGCTACCTGCAGCGGCCCATGACTCTTCTCGACGAGCGGGCGCTGCGCACGGGGGAGAGCCCGGTGATCCCGCTCTACGATCGCGATGGGACGGAAGGGCCGGTGGGCGGGCTCCAGTGCGTGAGCTGCCACGACCCCCACGTCTGGAGCCCCATGGGGCCCTTCATCAAGCCCGGCTTCGGTGCCCTGGGTCCCAACGTCCCCACCCGTTTCCTGCGCCTCGCGGACCCCGCCGCCGCGGCCCGCGGCGCTTGCGCGGCGTGCCACAAGGCCGACGCCCCGGAGCGCTACCGCAAGTATCACCTGGTGTGGGGAGACGTGGGAGAGGAATTTCGTTGATCCCCCGCGGCTCCTCGCCGGCGGGTTGCCGGTGAGTCGAGGGAGTCTTGGGGCTTGTCCTGAAAGGCGTTTTGCCGATACGTTTCCCTGCCATGAGAGTCTGCGCTCGCTTGCCCCTGCTCCTCGCCCTTTGGGCGGCCCTTGCGCTGGGGGCCGCGGCGGGGCCCGGCCTGGCCTCGGAAGGGGCCGAGGAGTTGGAGGTCCTTCGAGCCGAGATCGTTTCGGAAGACGGCAACACGAGACGCAAGGCCGCCGAAGGCCTCGGGGCGTGTGGAGACCCGGCAGCAGTGCCGCTCCTGGCCGAGGCCTACCGGGCCGAGGGGCGCGACGCCTTCGGGGTCAAGGCCGCGTGCGCCGAGGCGCTCGGCCGCACCGGGCGCCCGGAGGCCGCGCAACCCTTGGGCGAGATGCTGGGGGATCCCGACTATTGGGTGCGCCGCAAGGCGGCGGAGGCCCTGGCCCACGTCCCCGGGGAGGGCGCGACCACCATCCTCCTGCGTGCGGCCGCCGACCCCGATCCCCGGGTGCGCGCCCAGGCCCTCTTGTCCCTGGCGTCGCGGCGGGAGTCCCGGCCAGCCTTGGAGGCCGGTTTGCGGGACGCGGACGACCGTGTGGCGGCGGCGGCGGTGGAGGCCCTGGCGCAGTGGGAAGGGGAGGGCACCCGGGCCCTGCTCGCCGACGCCGCCAAGAGCCCCGCCTGGCGGGTGCGGCTGCGGGCCGCGTCCGCCTTGCTGCGCCGGGGAGACCCCCTGGGTGGCCAGGTGCTGCGGGAGGAGATCGTCTCGGGCGCCCACGGGGGCACGGCCCTCCGGGAAGCCGCAGCGGCCGGGGCTGCTGCGGTGCCCTTGCTGCGCGACCTCTACCGCGACCCCGGCCTGGTCGAGCCGGAGCGGGTTCTCGATGCTCTGGAGGGGGTCGAGGGCCGGGAGGCGGGAGAGTTCTTCGTCTCCCTCGCGTTGGATGCCGCCGCCCCAGCCCCCCATCGGCTCCGGGGGGCGTCTTCGGCTTTCGACCGCAGGGCCGAGCTCGCGCCGGCCCAAGTGGAGCGGCTGGCCGGCCTCCTGGAGGCGCAGGACCCCAACCTGGTGGGGGTGGCTCTCCAGCTCCTGGGAGAGGGGGGCGGCGCTTCCCACCTGTCCCGCATCGCGCTCTTGGCCTCCCACGAGAATCCGGTGCTTCGGCACTTCGCCCTGGTGAACCTGGCCCGGTACGGGGGGCCGGAGCACGAGGCCCACCTCGTGGAGGCCCTCTCCGACCCCAACGGGGCCAACGTACGCCTGGCCCTCGAAGGCCTGGGCCGGGTGGGCAGCGCCGCCGCCCTGCCCCCGATCCGTTCGCTGGGCCAGGACGTGCGGCTGCGCCGCTACGCCCAGGCCGCCGCCGAGGCCATCGAGGCCCGCCGCTGAGCCCTTCGGGTGCTGGGCCGCTGGGCCGCCGGGCCGCCCCCGGAATCCACCGCCTAACCTAGGGGCGGGGTCCGGGAGCGCCGGAGCGTAGTCCCGTACCGCATCGACCGATCCGCCCCAGTCCATGGAAACCGGTGAGGCCAGGCGCACCGGTTCCGCGAGGGACCCCTCCTCCAATTGCCGCGGATTGCGGGGTCGCTCCCGCCCCTCCTGGGCTCCGCGACACTCGCCCTTCCTGGCCAGCGGCGGAGCGCAGGGGCTCCCGGACCCCGCT
>JBFLZB010000235.1 GCA_040756475.1 Thermodesulfobacteriota bacterium | reverse complement strand
CGGGCCTCGGGTAGATCCCAGGGAAATGCTCCTCGTGACGTAGGGTACGAACCCGGGGGAAGCAGTTCCAGAGAAGTCGGGCGCCGGAAAGCGGCAGGTCTGTGAAGCGGACTTCACAAGATCCCCGAGATCCGGGGGAGGCCGGGCTCGGGAGGCAGGGGTTGGGGGAGGGAGGGATCAGCCGGGGGGTTGGAGGAGCTGCTGCACGCACCCGGCCACCTGCACGCCCTGGGGCGTCAGGGTGTAGGCCTTGCCCCCCTCCTGGGTGACGAGGCGGGCCTCCCGGAGGATGCGCAGGTGGAAGTTCACCTTGGTGTGGTCCTCGATCCCCAGGTGGCGGGTGATGTCCATGAACCGAACGCTTCCACGACTGCCCAGGAGCCGAAGGATGTCTCGCCGGATGGCGTTGGCCAGGCAGTGGAAGGCGCTCTCGGCGTCTGCCGCGGGCTCGCACGCCGCGAAGCGGGCGGACTCCAGGCAGCGGCGCACGGCAACGGTGAGCTCGTCGACGCGGAAGGGCTTGACCAGGTAATCCTCGGCTCCCAGTCGCATGGCCTCCACCGCGCTCTGCACCGTGGCGAAGGCCGTGACCATCACCACCTGGGTCCGCGGCGCCCGGCGCCGGATGAGGGGCAACGCCTCCATTCCCCCCATGCCCGGCATCATGAGGTCCAGGAGCACCACGTCGAAGCGCCGGTGCTCCAGCAGAGCAAAGGCCTCCTGCGCCCCACCCACCGCCGCCACCTCGAACCCGGCGCGGGCCAGGATCTCCTCGACGTTCTCCCTCAGATCCCGGTCGTCGTCCACGACGAGCACGCTAGGCATGGGCCGCTCCGCGAACGGGGAAGACCACCGCCATGACCGTGCCGCCGGGGCCGGTCCGGGCGACTTCGATGCGGCCCCCGTGCCGCTCCATGATGCCTCGAGAGACCGAGAGTCCGAGGCCCGTTCCGCGCCCCACCTCCTTGGTGGTGAAGAAGGGGTCGAAGATGCGCCCCACGTCCTCCGGCGCGATGCCCGGACCCGTGTCGGCGACCTCCGCCACCACTTCACCGTTCTTGGCGGCGGTGGAGATCACGATCTTGCCGCCGGGCCCCGCGGCGTCCCGGGCGTTGAGCAGCAGGTTGAGGAAGACCTCCTCCACCTTCCACGGCACGAGGTGCAGCGGCGGCAGCGGCCCCGGGCGCAGCTCGATGGGGCACTCGTCGGTCCCCGGGCCGAGGAGCGTGAGGGCGCCCCGGATCACCTCGTTGAGATCGGCCTCCACCGCCTCCGCGTCCTGGGAGCGGGAGACGTACAGGAGCTCCCGGGCAATCTTCGACGCCCGGTCCAGGTTTCGCTCGATGAGCGCAAAGCGCCGGGCTGTGCCCTCCATACCCGCCACGCCCGAGAGATCCTTCTTCAGGAGCTCCACCGACAGGGAGACGTTGCCGAGGGGGTTGTTGATCTCGTGGGCGATGCCCGAGGCCAGCTTGCCCAGCGCGTGGGTCTTCTCCGATTCGGCGAAGCGCCGCAGCCGGTCCTCGATGGCCACCCGACGCTCGGCGTCGAACACGTGCAGCCCCCGCATGAGGAAGTGGAGGATCGCCACGGCGGAGAGCCCCCGCAGCACCTCCACCTGGCCAAAGAGGGGCACCAGCGTGCGCGACGGCACGAGCCCCGTCAGGACCCCATAGACAACCAGAAAGGCGCCGGCCCAACGGAAGCTTCGCGCGCCCCGGGGGCTGAGCTCCTGGACGGTGGAGGCGTAGGCCGCAAACCCGAGCCCTGCCGCGATCCCGGCCGGGAATCCGAGGAAGTTTCGAATCCGGAAATTGTGGTACTGGAGAAACTCAACGGAGCGCTGGGGCTCTGCCGAGGCCATGGTCGTAGCCAGCAGGCCGAAGAGCAGCAGCGGCACCACCAGGAGCAGGACGTTGCGCTGCCGTGGGTACACTCGTCCCAGGAGGAAGATCCCGAAGAGCAGCAAGAAGAAATAGGAAGCAACCACCGGCCACAGCTTCAAGCCCTTGATCCGCAGCAGCAACCTCGGGTCGAGGTGGCTCCCCTGGAGGATCAGGTAGAGCTCCGACCACTCGTGGAACGCATGGGTAAAGGCAAAGACCGCGAAGAGCCACAGGAGGGGCGCAAGGGACAGATTGCTGCTGCGCGTGTCCCGCGACACCACGGCAATGCCCATGGCGAAGAACGCGAGGCCGTACAAGAGGTAGACGATGAAGATGACCAGGGGATCCGACATGGGGCGCGTCACCTGTTCCGCCGCGTGGCGGAGGGAACCGTGGGTCCGCAAGAGAGGCACGCCCGCCGAGCCGGCGCGCCTCCCCGCACGAGTCTATCGGGCCGGCCCGGCTGCGGACAAGGGGCACTCCGGCCCGGCGTCCGCGGTAGGGCACAGAGGACGGGGATGGGATGGGGTTGAGCCGGGCCGGGGAGGCAGGGCCCAGGGATCAGCAGCCCAGAGGTTTCCCATCTGTGCCTTTCTCTGTGTCCTCTGTGTCCCCTGTGGTTGAACAAACCAGGAATTCCGACAACGCACGCCAGTTTGCACGGCCCCCAAGCGGTGCTATTCTGCGACCCGTGAACAGGTCTCCCGGAAGGTGCGGATGAATACCCGATTCTCCGAAGACGTGATCCCCCTGACCGATCTTAAGGTGAACCCGGGCCGGGTGGTGAAGCACGTGGCCGAGTCCCGCCGCCCCGTGCTCCTCACCAGCCGCGGCCGCGGCGTGGCCGTGGTCCAGTCCGTGGCCGGGTACGAGAGGGACCAGGAAGAGCGCGCGTTCCTGCGGGCGGTCGTGGAAGGCCTCGCGGGCCTGGAGGAAGGCCGCGAGGTCTCCCTCGCCGAGGCCAAGGCGCGTCTGGGGCTGAAGTAGCGCCGTGCCCAAGACCGTCATCCGTTTCGCCGAGTCGGCCCTCCGCGACATGGAAGACATCCCCACAAGAGCGGCTCACGCAAAGGCGCAAAGACGCAAAGAAGAGCAAGAACTTTCTTGTTTGAAACAAGAGAGGCCTTTTGCGGTTTCCAATACACGGAGTTCTCGCCGTTGCCTTTCCCTTTGCGCCTTTGCGTCTTTGCGTGAGAAGCCCTTGATCTCGCGCGTGGGAGCGTCCCAGTGAACGAGAACGAGGTGGCCCGGGCGGTTGTCGACGCCGCGTTTCACGTGCACAAGGAGCTCGGCCCGGGGCTCCTCGAGTCGGTGTACGAGGCGGTCTTGGCGAAGGAACTGACCCGCCGGGGACTGTCAGTGGAGCGCCAGCGACCCGTCCCCATCCGGTTCGACGGGATCGAGTTCGACGAGGGCTTCCGGGCGGATCTCGTCGTCGAAGATCGGATCATCGTCGAGTTGAAATCCGTGGAGGCGGTGGCCCCTGTGCACAAGAAGCAGTTGCTCACCTACCTCCGGCTGGCGGACAAACGCCTCGGGCTGCTGATCAACTTCGGGACGGCGCTGTTCAAGGATGGGGTGTCGCGGGTCGCCAACGGAATGGAAGACTGAAAGGCCAACCTCGCCTCACGCAAAGGCGCAAAGACGCAAAGCAGAGCAAGAACTTTCTTGTTTGAAACAAGAGAGGCCTTTTGCGGTTTCCAATACACGGAGTTCTCGCCGTTGCCTTTCCCTTTGCGCCTTTGCGTCTTTGCGTGAGAAGCCCTTGATCTTGCTCTTGCCTCTCCAAAAGAACCCCTCCGCGTGGGCATGCCCCGGCCCGTTCTCCCGTATTACCTCAGGAGGTCACTTGCTTCTGTACTATCTGGATCTCGCAGGCGTAGCGGTATTCGCCGCCAGCGGCGTGATGGCTGCTCGTGATCGGGATCTGGATTTGTTCGGGATCGCCGTCGTCGCCATGCTGACGGCGATCGGGGGCGGAACGCATCGGTGGGGTACGGTGGCCCGAGCAACGCAGTTCGCCGGGGCCACAGGCCGGTTGTCCGCGGGGGGCGCAGCGGGTATCATGGCGCGTCCGTTTCCAGACGGGCCGCGCGCCGCGGCCTGCCGGTTCTTGGGAGGGTGACATGACCAGAATGCTCGCCGCCGTCACGTCCGCTTTCGTCGCCGTCGCCGTGGTGCTGGGGTCGCTCACGGCGTGCCAGGCGCAGGGAACCGCAACTGCCAAGGAGGATGCTGCGATGAAGGTGATCGACGAGATGGTGCAGAAGGCCGCGGTGGACACGTCCAAGCCCAACTGGAAGACCGCGGTGCCCAAGCCGGAGAAGGCCACGTTCGAACCCGGCCGCAAGTACTTCGCCCGCATGGCCACCAACAAGGGCCCCGTACGCATCCGGCTGATGCCGGAGGTGGCGCCCATGCACGTGACGAGCTTCATCTACCTGACCAAGCTCGGCTTCTACGACAACCTCATCTTCCACCGGGTGATCCCGGGCTTCATGGCCCAGGGGGGCTGCCCGCTGGGCAGCGGCACCGGGGGGCCGGGGTACGAGTACGGCGGCGAGTTCAGCCCGACGGTGAAGCACGACCGGGGCGGCCTCCTCTCCATGGCCAACCGGGGCCCCAACACCGACGGGAGCCAGTTCTTCCTCACTTTCGTCCCCACCCCCTGGCTCGACGGCAAGCACACCATCTACGGGGAGGTGGTGGAGGGGATGGACACCCTCAAGAAGCTCGAGGCCGCGGGCTCCCAGAGCGGGCGCCCCACGGAGCCCCTGAAGCTGGAGAAGGTGACCATCGAGGTCGAGTAGGCCGGACGACTCCGGCAGGCCGGCGAGCCGCCCCGCCCCTTGGGGCGCGGGCGGCTCGTTCCATTGGGGGAAGAAGCTCCGCCCCGAGCCCGCATCCAGAAGGCGCACGCCCATGACCGATCCCACCCCCGCCCCCCCGCCGGGCTTCGAGCACCTGGGCCTCGCGCCGCCCCTGCTGCGGGCCCTGGCGGACGCGGGGTACGAGGCGCCCACCCCCATCCAGGAGGCCGCGATCCCACCGCTGCTCGCGGGCCGCGACCTCATCGGGCAGGCCCAGACGGGCACGGGGAAGACCGCGGCTTTCGCCCTGCCGCTGCTCGCGGCGGTGGACCCCCGCCGGCCCCGGGTGCAGGCCCTGGTGCTCGTGCCCACCCGGGAGCTCGCCCTCCAGGTGGCCGAGGCGGTGCACACCTACGCCCACCACACCGAGGGGCTCGGCGTGCTCCCCGTGTACGGGGGGCAGCCCTTCCCCCTCCAGCTCCGGGGGCTCCAGCGGGGGGCGCAGGTGGTGATCGGCACGCCGGGCCGGGTGCTGGACCACCTGCGGCGGGGGAGCCTCTCCCTGGAGGCCGTGCGGGTGCTCGTCCTCGACGAGGCCGACGAGATGCTGCGCATGGGGTTTTTGGAGGACGTGGAGCAGATCCTCTCCCACGCCCCGGCTTCCCGCCAGACGGCCCTCTTCTCGGCCACGATGCCCCCCGAGATCCGCCGGGTCGCCGGCGCCCACCTGCGCGACCCGGTCACGGTGGCCCTCTCCCAACGCACCCTCACCGTCCCCTCGGTGGAGCAGCGCTGCCTCTTCCTGGCCGAGGGGCAGAAGCTCGACGCCCTCACCCGCATCCTGGGGGCGGAGCCCAGCGAGGCCGTGCTCGTCTTCACCCGCACCAAGACCGGCGCCGCGGAGCTCGCCCAGAAGCTCGAGGCCCGGGGGTGGGCGGCCGAGGCCCTCCACGGGGATCTCGGCCAGGCCCAGCGGGAGGCCCTGGTGCGGCGCCTGCGGGCCCGCAAGGTGGACGTGTTGGTCGCCACCGACGTGGCGGCCCGGGGGCTCGACGTGGAGCACGTGACCCACGTGGTCAACTACGACATCCCCTACGACGCGGAGGCCTACGTGCACCGCATCGGGCGCACGGGCAGGGCCGGGCGGGCCGGGGTCGCCGTGCTCTTCGTCACCCCGCGGGAACAGCGGATGATGCGCGAGATCGAGCGGTACACGGGCCGGCGGCTGGCGCCCATGCGCCTTCCCACCCGGGCGGACGTGGCCGCCCGCACCGCGGCGCTCTTCCAGGAGGAGCTGCGGGAGTCGCTCCGGGAGGGGGGGCTCGACCCCTACCGGGCCCTGGTGGAGGACCTGGCCCGGGAGGACGGGGTCTCCCTGGCGGATGTCGCAGCGGCAGCGGCCCGCCTGGCCCTGGGGGAGAAGCCCCTGGAGGCTCCGGAGGACCTGGAGCTCGAGGCCGTGCCGGAGCCGTTCCCCCCGCCGCAGACAGGGGGGATGGGCCGGGCCGGCGAGGCCACGGCCCGACTCATCCTGGCCGCCGGGAGCCGGGCCGGGGTGCGGCCCGCCGACGTGGTGGGTGCCATCGCCAACGAGGCGGGCGTGCCGGGGCGGGAGATCGGCCCCATCGAGATCCACGAGAACTTCACCCTGGTGGACCTCCCCCGCCGGTACGTGCCCCAGGTGCTCCACCGCATGGCCCGGAGCACGCTTCGCGGCCGGCCGATCCGGATCCGGCCCGCCGCCCG
>JBFLZB010000234.1 GCA_040756475.1 Thermodesulfobacteriota bacterium | reverse complement strand
CCCCGCTTCCCACCCGGGCGGGGGATCCAGGTCCCCCAGAATCCACCATCAAACTTTGGGGCGGGGTCGGGGGCCCTGTAGCGCAGCCGCGCGCGCATCGACCGATCGGCGGCACCCGGGGCAAAAGGGGTGAAGCTCGGCGCACCTGTTCCCTGGGGGAGATGCCCTCTAGACACCGCGGATTGCGCGGTGGAGCGGAAGGGTTCCCCGACCCCGCCTACCACCCAGGCGGTGAATCGCGGTCCCCGCCGCCCCTTGGACAACCCCGGATACCTGCGGTACACAGGACGCAGTCGTCCCTGGGAGCCATCGGCCCGGAGGTGAATCATGGACGCACGCCCCACTGCCCATCCCGCTGCCGACCTCGAGACCGATCAGCCCGCCTGCCCCCGATCCCGGCCCACAGCCCGCCTGCCTGAAGCAGCTCCCGCGGGTGCGGGCTCGATGGGGCCCTGGCTCGCCCGACAGGTGTTGCGGGCAGCCGGAAGTCCGCCGGTGCGCTTCGTCTTTCCCAACGGCCGAGAGGTCGGCACCTCGGCCGCTCCGCCGGTGGCCCGCCTCCACCTGCGGGAGCCCCGGGCCCTGCCGGGGCTCGTGCTCGACCCGGAGCTTCGCTTCGGCGACGCGTACGCCGCCGGGCGGATCGAGGTGCAGGGAGACCTGGTGGGATTCATCGAGGAGACCTACCGCGCCTGGCCGAGTGCCGAGGGGCTCGCCCATGCCGCCGGGCGCGTCCTTTCCCGGCTGCGCCGCGCCCGGCCGAACACCCTGGAGGGTTCCCGGGAGAACATTCACCACCACTATGATCTGGGAAACGACTTCTACCGGCTCTGGCTCGACGAGCAGTTGGTGTACACCTGCGCCTACTTTCCCCACGCCGGGGCGACCCTGGAGGACGCGCAGGTGGCCAAGATGCGCCACGTGTGCCGCAAGCTCCGGCTCCAGCCCGGGGAGACCGTGGCAGAGGCCGGGTGCGGCTGGGGAGCCCTGGCGCTCCACATGGCCCGCGAGCACGGCGCCCGGGTGCGCGCCTTCAACGTGAGCCGGGAGCAGATTGCCTGGGCCCGGGAGAGGGCCCGGGCAGAGGGGCTCGCGGGGCGGGTGGAGTTCGTGGAGGACGACTACCGAAACCTCACGGGCCGGTACGACGCCTTCGTCTCGGTGGGGATGCTCGAACACGTGGGTCGGGAGCACTACCGAGAGCTCGGCCGGGTGATCGACCGGAGCCTGACGGCGACCGGCCGGGGGCTGCTCCACTCCATCGGGCGCAACCGCCCCGCCCCCCTCCACCGCTGGATCGAGCAGCGCATCTTCCCCGGCGCGTACCCGCCCACCCTGCGGGAGATGATGGAGGTGCTGGAGCCCCACGACTTCTCGGTGCTCGACGTGGAGAACCTGCGCCTGCACTATGCCCGCACCCTGGAGCACTGGCTCGAGCGCTTCGAGAAGGCCTCCGGACAGGTTCGGGAGATGTTCGACGAGCGCTTCGTGCGGGCGTGGAGGCTCTACCTGGCCGGGTCCATCGCGGGGTTCACCACCGGGACCCTCCAGCTCTTCCAGGTCCTCTTCAGCCGGCCCCAGGACAACGCGGTGCCCTGGACCCGCGCCCACCTCTACCCCTGAGAGCCTGTGAAAGAATCGTCGCGAGCAGACCGGAGTGCGAGGCGCGCATGAGCGAACGACGAGACATATCAAGTAGATAGGCGAGGAGTGAGCGAGTGCGCAACGAAGCAATCCGGTCGCGCAGCAGATTGTTTCACAGGCTCTGAGCCGGGGCCCCGCCGCCGTGGAAACCTACGACGTCCTGGTGGTGGGCGGAGGCCCCGCGGGGTCTTCGTGCGCGCGGCTCCTGGCCGCCGGGGGGCTCGACGTGGTGGTCCTGGACCGCGCCGACTTTCCCCGGCCCAAGGTCTGCGCCGGCTGGGTCACCCCCCAGGTCTTCGAGGCCCTGGGGATCGAGCCCGCGGCCTCCGGCCGCGGCCGGGTGCTCCAGCCCCGCCAGGGGTTTCGGGTGGGCGTGCAGGGCGGCCGCCTGGTCGAGGTGCGCTACCGGGAGGCCGTGAGCTACGGCGTGCGGCGGGCCGAGCTCGACGACTTCCTGCTGCGCGGCTGCGGCGCCCGGCTTCGGCTGGGGGAACCGCTGGCCTCCCTGGAACGGCGCGGGGGCCGCTGGGTGGCCAACGGCGAGATCGGGGCGCCCTTCGTCGTGGGGGCCGGCGGCCACGCGTGCCCCGTGGCGCGCCGCCTGGGCGGCGCCAAAGGCCCCGCGGTCGCGGCGCAGGAAGTGGAGTTTCCCATCGGGGGCAGTCCCTGCCCGGTGGCCGGGGATACCCCCGAGCTCTGGTTCACCGACGACCTGCGCGGCTACGGGTGGTGTATCCGCAAGGGGGGGTTCCTCAACGTGGGGCTCGGCGTGGAGGGGGCCTCCGACGTGAAGCACCGCTTTGCCGCGTTCCTCGCCTCCCTCCCCGCCCTTCCTGGGGGTCTGCGGGAGGGCGGCGCCGGTGCCTTCAGGGCTTCGGGCTGGGCCTACCGCCTGTGGGGGCGGGGCCCCCGGGGCCTCACCGGGGACGGAGTGCTCCTGGCAGGCGACGCCGCGGGTCTCGCGTACCCCGAGAGCGGCGAGGGCATCCGGCCGGCGGTGGAGTCGGGCCTCCTGGCGGCCCGCGCCATCCTGGAGGCCCGGGGCGATCCCCGCCCGGAGCGGCTGCGGGGCTACGAGGAGGCGCTCCGAGAGCGCCTGGGCCCCCCCCGTCCCGCCGGGCCGCCCCCCGCGGGACTTCGCCGCGCCGCCGCCCGGCTGCTGCTCGCCTCGGCCCCCCTGGCGCGGCGCGTGGTGCTCGACCGCTGGTTCCTGCGCCGCGGGGAGCGGGCCCTGGAGACGCCCTTCGGGGGTTCCGGGTCCCGGCGCCGTTTCGCGTAGCGCACCACACGGTCCAACGGGGACTGCCGTCCAATCGAAATCGATGCCGGTTTCGATTTCGATTTCGATTTCGATACCGATACCGATTTCGAGGGGGGGGGGAGGGAGCGGCGGGGGGCGGGGGGCCACTACCGCCTCGGCGGCCCCCTTGGTATACTCCGCGCCGGCCCGGGCCCAGCGTCCGGCGCAGGAGCCAGGAGAGCCCATGGACCTGCCCCTGATCGAGCCGCCGGTCTTTCCGCGATGGGTGTGGATGGAGGAGATCGCGTATTCCCACATCGTCATCGCCACCCTCATCACCGCCTACATGGTGCTCGCCCCGGCCTTCGAGTACGTGGGCTACCGCCGCAACGACCCCCGGTACGACCGCCTGGCCCGCAGCTTCATCTGGTTCTCGCTGGTCCTCTTTTCTCCCGGCGCCGCGCTGGGCACGGGCATTCCCATGTGGATCATGGGGACCTACCCGGAGTTCTGGTCCCGGTGGTCGAACCTGTTCTTCTGGCCGCTGATCGCCCAGTTCGTGTTCTTCCTGGGGGAGGTGGTCTTCCTCTTCTTCTTCTACTACCTGGCCTGGGACTACCTGAAGGACCGCAAGCGCCTCCACATCTTCTTCGGCTGCGTGGCGGCGCTCTTCGGGCTCGCGGTGCAGGTGGTGTGGGACGGCCTGGGGTCCTACATGCTCACCCCGAGCGTTCCCCTGCCGGCCGTGAACGACCCGGTGGCCTGGTCGGCGGCGGCGTTCTTCAACCCGAGCTTCCCCTACCTCTTCTTCCACCGGTTCTTCGGGAACATCAGCTGGGCCATGCTGCTCACCGGCGGCATCTTCGCGCTCAAGCACTACCGGGCGAAGGACGCGGGGGAGAAGGCCTACTTCGGGTGGGCCGCGGACGTGACCTTTGCCGTGGGGTTCCTGGCCTTCTTCGCCATGCCGTTTCTCGGGTGGGGCTACGCCGGGGCGGTGCGCGACCACGCCCCCGTGGCGTTCCGAGCCATCATGGGCGGGCACGTGGCACCCCACTTCGCCATCAAGATGGGCTTCGTGGCCCTGCTGGTCGCCCTGGGGGCCGCCTATCTGTTCGCCCGCCACCGCCGCCCGGTGCTCCTGGCCGCGGTAACCCTGGGGCTCGCGAGCCTCGTCTTCGTGTTCCAGTGGCACCCCCCCGTGCGCTGGCTGCCCGGCGGGGCGGCCTGGAGGCTCGGGTGGCCGGTCTTCATCCTGGGCTTTGCGGCGCTCCTCTGGATCTTTCGCGGGCGGCTGCGCCCCGACGCCCCCGGGTGGCGCTGGGCGCTGTTCACCGTGGGCTCGGCGGCCTTTTGCGCCTTCCTGATCGGGGGGTTCGTGCGGGAGCGCAGCAAGAGCCCCGACACCGTGTACGGGGAGATCGTCAAGCCGGAGGTGCTGCCCCGGGAGGCCGACCGCTACCTGCTCTACCAGCGGTGCCTGGGCTGCCACGTCACCCCGGCGGACTTCCGGCGCTCGGGCCCCCAGGACTGGGAGGCCCGGGTGGAGATCGAGCGCCGGCGCCCGGGGGCGGAACTCAGCGACGAGGAGGCGGCCCGCATCGCCGCGTACCTAAGGAAGACGATCCGATGAGCCCCCACATCGAGTTCCCCGCCCTCGGTGCCAAGTGGTTCATCGGCTTTACGGGCCTCTTCCACGTGGCGGTGGCCTCCCTGGCCATCGGGTTTGCGTTCGTGGTGACCGTGGCCCAGATCGTGGGCTACCTGCGGCGCGACCGGGGGTACGACCTGCTGGCCAAACGGGTGCAGCTCTACCACGTGTGCATCTACAATATCGGCACCATCGTGGCCATCGGGCTGATCTTCGGCCTCTCGGGGCTCTACCCCCAGTTCTGGAGCCAGCTCTTCAACCACTTCTTCTGGCCCCTCATCGTGGAGGAGTTCCTCTTCTTCCTCCTGGCCACTACGCTCACCCTGCACTACTTCTTCTGGGACCACCTGTGGGGGCACAAGAAGCTGCACATCTTCATGGGCGCCCTGATGACGCCCATGTTCCTCCTCCAGTTCTACATCATCAACGGGCTCGGGAGCTTCATGCTCACCCCGGGGGTGGGCGAGGCCCAGGTGGACCTGGCCCGGGGCATCCTGGGGTGGGACCGCCAGGCCTTCTACAACCCGTCGTTCCTCATGCTCACCTTCCACCGGGCCCTGGCCAACGTCTCCTACGGGGGCTTCGTGGTGGCGGGCTTGTGCGGGCTCTCGCTCTACCGCGCGACCTCCGGCGCGGTGCGCCGCCAGCACGAGGACGCGGGGCGCCTGGCCTTCTACGTGGGGTTCGTGGCGTTCCTGTCCCTGCCGATCATCGGGTACTTCTACTCCCACGTGCTCAAGTACCACGCCAACGAGGCCTTCGTGAACCTGATGTGGGGCAAGGACGACGTGGTGGCGGGGGGCATCGACTGGTGGTGGACCAAGCAGGTGCTGGTGGCCGCCATGCTCGGCCTGAGCCTGGGGTACTTCTTCCGCACCCGGGGCGAGGACGCGCCGTTTCCCGTGCCCGCCGTGCTGGTGGCTGCCGTGGGAAGCTTCTACGTGCTCTTCTACCTGGCCATGGGCATGATCATGACCTGGGCCTTCTTCTGGTGGATGCTCGCAGTGGGCCTGGGCGCCGCGCTGCTGGCCCGCCACCTTCTGCGCCGCCACCAGGAGTCGCCCCGGGCCCTCTTCGTGGCGGTGGGGACCCTGGCCGCCGCCACCGTGCTCCTGGGGGGGTACGTGCGGGAAGCCTCCCGGCCCCGGTTCGTCAGCCGGGTCAGCCACTACGACGAGGTGTACGTCCCCGCCCAGCGCGCACCCTACCTGATGGTGGGGACCGACCCGGCTACGCTGCCCCCCGTGCCGGAGGCGGCCGAAGCCCCCCCGCCGGGGGTCCAGCTCATCCGCCAGAAGTGCATCGGGTGCCACACCCTGGAGAGGGTGCGAAACTACCGGCTGGAAAACTGGGAGCTCATCGTGGACCAGATGCGGGCCTACGGCCTGCGCTTGTCCCATGACGAGGCCCGCACCATCGTGGAGCACCTGCGGTCGGGAGACCCGTACTGACCCGCCGGCGAGGTTGGATCCGCTACCGGCGGTGATAGCGATGGTAATGGCGATTCCGGGTGGCGCGTTCGGAGGAAGGGTGCACGGCCTGCCGGGCGTCCTGAGACGGAGAGAGGGCAGATGACGGGGAGCGACGAGAAGACCCAGGAGCCCGAGCTCTCGCCCGAGGAGCAGGAGCTCGCGGTCTACCCCCTGCGGGAGGCTTCCGAGGATCCCCGCTGGGCGGTGGGGGTGGTGTGGACGTGGGTGGGCATCGGGCTCGCGTCCACGGCGTTTGTCTTGGCGCTCGTCCTGCTCGGCTACTTCTACGACTGAGGGGGCCATGTTCCTGCTGCGCGCGCGCTTCTGGCTCGGCCTTGCCAAAGCGGCCTTCCTCGCCTTCGTGGCCCTGTTTGCCCTCTTGCAGATCCCCGAGCTGCGCTACGACCTGGGGCCCCGGACGCCTGCGGAGGTTTCGGGGCCGGCGGATCTGGCCCCGGGGCGGTTCCCCACGGCCGCCTTCGTGGCCGTGCGGGGCGTGCCC
>JBFLZB010000233.1 GCA_040756475.1 Thermodesulfobacteriota bacterium | reverse complement strand
GGGCGCCGGGAGCCCGCGGCCCCATTCGTTTCCCCGGCGCGCCGGGGAGGAAGGAGACCCCGTGATCGTCATCCTGAAGAACCCCATCGGTCCCGACTCTGAGGAGATGCGCCAGCTCGAGGCGGAGGCAGCCCGATTCCCCGACCTCTCGCTTCGGCTCCACAGCGTGGAGGGCACCCTCCAGGCCATCGGCGAGGTATACGTATTCGGTCCCACCCGGCAGGTGCCCACGGGCCCCTTCGAAAAGCTCCCCTTCGTGCAGCGGGTCATCCGGGTGAGCTCCAAGTACCGGGTCATCGGCCGCCACGACGGGCAGGCCCAGGCCGTGGGCTTCACCCACCGGGGGCTCACCTTCTCCCAGGACAACCTCCACGTCTTCGCGGGTCTGTGCGCGGTGGACACCCGGGAGCACACGGAGATCATGTTCCGGGCGCTCCGGGACGCCGGGCTCAAGACCGCGCGGATGGGCGCCTACAAGCCCCGCACGTCCCCCTATGACTTCCAGGGCCACGGCAAGGACTGCCTGCCCTACGTGTTCGAGCTCGCCGGCCGGCACGGGGTGGAGGTGATCGCCATGGAGGTGACCCACGAATCCCACCTGGAGGAGATCTCCGACGCCCTGCGCGACGCCGGGCAACCCACGGGCGTGATGGTGCAGATCGGCACGCGCAACGCGCAGAACTTCGAGCTCCTCAAGCACGTGGGGCGCCAGACCGAGTTCCCCGTGCTCTTCAAGCGGGGCATGGGGATCGATCTGGAAGAGAGCCTCAACGCGTGCGAGTACATCGCCACCAACGGCAACCACCGCATCGTCTTCTGCCTGCGCGGCGTGAAGACCAATCTGGGCGAGCCCCACCGCAACCTGGTCGACTTCAGCCACGTGCCCGTGGTGAAGCGCCAGACGCGGCTGCCCGTGTGCATCGACCCCTCCCACTCGGTGGGGCGGCGGCTCGTGGCCACCGACGGGATCCTCGACGTGTGGCACGCCATGGCCCAGGGGGTCATCGCCGGGGCCAACATGATCCTGGTGGACTTCCACCCCCGGCCCGAGGCCGCCCTGTGCGACGGCCCCCAGGCCCTGCTCCTGGAAGAGCTCGAGACCTTCCTGGAGGACGTGCGCATCTGCCGGGAGGCGTACGAGACGCGCCGGGACCTGGCCGCCCGCACGGCCGAGAAGGCGCCGTCGCGAGCCCAGGCGGCGTGAGCGACTAGGGGGGGCCTACCCCCCGCCCCCCACCTGCAACAGGAACACCTTGAGGTAGGCGGTCTCGGGCATGGCGGGGAGCCAGGGGTGGTCGGGGGCCTGGCGGCCCACCCCGAGCACCCGCACCAGGCGCCCGGCCTCCCGGGCCGCCAGGGCCAGGGTCTCCACGAACACCTCGGGGCGCACGTGGTGGGAGCAGGAGCAGGTCACCAGGTAGCCGCCGGGGCGCACGCACCGCAGGCCCCACTTGTTGAGGTTCAGGTACCCCTTGAGTGCCTCGGGGACCCGACGGCGCGACTTGACGAAGGCGGGGGGGTCGAGGACGACCACGTCGAAGCCGGTCCCTGCCGCCTCCTGCCGCAGGAACTCCAGTGCGTCGGCGCGCACGAACTCCGCGCCTGCGAACCCATTGGCCTCGGCGTTGGTTCGGGCAAGGGCCAGGGCGCCCTCCGACGCGTCGAGGAAGGACACCCGGGCCGCTCCCCAGAGGGCCGCGTGCACTCCCCACGCCCCGGTGTAGCAGAAGGCGTCGAGCACCCGGCCGCCCCGGACCAGGGGCATGAGGAGGCGATAGTTCTCCCGCTGGTCGAAGAAGAAGCCGGTCTTCTGCCCCTTCCAGAGGTCCGCCCAGAGCTCGAGGCCCTGGAGCCGGAAGCAGACCCTCTCCGGGACCTCTCCGGATGCCAGGGAGACTTCCCGGACGAGCCCCTCCAACTCCCGGGCGGGAGAGTCGTTTCGGAGCACCACTCCTCGAGGGGAAAGCACGGCTTCCAGCGCCTCCAGTATCCATGAGGTGCGCCGCTCCATGGCCGCCGTGAGGACCTGGACCGAGAGGACTGCGCCGTAGCGGTCCACCACGAGCCCGGGAAGCCCGTCCGCCTCCCCGTACACCACCCGGCAGGCCTCGGCCGCCTCGGCCCCCAGCCAGGCCTTCCGGTTCTCCCAGGCCCGGCGCACCCGGCGGCTGATGAGCTCTGCGTCGAGGGGGACTTCCCTTCCCCGGGCGTGGAGCCGCACGGCGATGAGGCTGACGGCGCTGAACGTCCCCGTCCCCACCAGGGCGCCCCGGGCGTCCACCACCCGCACGTCCTCCCCCGCCGGGATGCTCGCGTCGAACTCCTGGATCTCGTTCGAAAACACCCACAGGTGCCCCTGCGCCACCCGGCGCTCCGCCCCCCGTCTCAACCGCATCTCCGTCACGACTCGCTCCTCGCCCCATCGGCCCCCAGCCCCCGGATCCCCGTGAACCCGCACGCGTCACCACGGACAACCATCCACCCTGGGCACGGCGGGCGCAATGGAAATTCCCATCGAAGTGCTCTCGGTCCTGCGGGCGCAGCAGGAGAACCCGCCCCCCTGCCGTGGAAGCCCCTCGACGAGATCGACGCGGGCGTGTGCGACGGCATGGCCTGCGACGAGAGCCGCGAGGGCATGCCCCAAGAGTACGCCGCCGGCGCCCTAGACACCCGAACATCGCGGATTGCGGGGTCGCTCCCGCCCCTCCTGGGCTCCGCGACACTCGCCCTTCCTGGCCAGCGGCGGAGCGCAGGGGCTCCCGGACCCCGCTTGCCACCCAGGCGGTGGATCCAGGCACCGCGACGCCTTTGACACTGCGGCTCTCCGAGTGTAGCGTTCAGCGCCTTCAGCGGATCCCGAGCCAAGGCGTGGGGTCCTTCACGCGCGGGCCGTCGCCGACGGCTGCGCTTCCCAGGGGAAAGGGAGAACCGGATGAATCTCAAGACGAAGACCCGCCTGGAGGCCCAGAAGGCCGCCGCGGAGAAGAAGCTCGCCGCTCGGCTCGCCGCCTTCGAGGGCGGAGGCCTCGACGCGGCCGCCATCGGGCGGGCGGCCGGGGTCCGGCAGGCGAAGGCGGCGGTGCGCAAGGCAGCCCATCGCCTGGCCGCGATCGCCGCCCAGGAAGAGAGGCTCGCGGAACGGGCTCGGGCCAAGGCAGAGAAGGCCCTCTCCCCCAAGAGCCCCGACGCGGCGGCGCCCGCCGGGGCTCCGGCGGAGCCACCCCCGAAGAAGCAGAAGAAGGCGAAGAAAGAGCAGTAGCCTCGATGTGGCGCACTGCGGGGGTCTGGCAGGGAGCCCTCCCCGTCAGACCCCCTTCAGCACAACCGTAGAGCGGCGCAACCCGGAACCGCGGCCCCCGAGACTCCACCGGGACGCCGCGGGCCCGGGCACAGAGCGCTCGGCAGCGAACTGCCCGCGCCCGTCTCGCGAGCTGGCAACGCTCGTGACCCTGATGAACAAACCCCTGCCCCACGACGTCCGCTCCGGCCTCGCGCGCGCCCGCGAGATCCACGACCGCGCCGCCTCAGACTACGCCAAGTGCCTGGAGTTCAACGCCCTGCTCGCCGGACTGCCGGATCGGCTCGAAGATGCATTTCCCCCCGATCGGGGAGGGCCCAGCCGGGGGGTGCCCACGGCCTAGGCGGGGCCACCCCTGCGGGACCTGCTCACCCAACCGGACGGTCCTCCGCCCGTTTGGCCCGACCCGCAGGGTGGCGGAGGGGGCGCCGGTGAGCGAGCAGGAGGAGCTGCGGGAGCAGGCGCGCGGGGCACGGATTCCGGAGGCGGGGGAGGACCTGCTGGAGGAGGCGGACCAGGGGGCCCGCGGGTGAGGCGGGCCGGCCCCGGGCTCCGAGTGGCCTCCTACAACGTCGACCTTGGCCAGGTGCGCTTGCCGCCCCCGCGCCCCCTTCGACCATTCGGTTCGTTTCGCAATCCGAACGGTCCAAAGTGCACGGGCGCCGTTGTCCCGGCGCGCCGACGATCTACCCTCTGGGACATGCTGCTTCCTCGTCCCCAGAGCGTCCCGGGAGCCGCCTCCAGCCCGTCGAGCCCGGGCATGGAGATGTCCAGGAGCGCCACGTCCGGGTGGTGCTCCAGGCACAGGCGCAGAGCCTCGGCGCCGTCGGCGGCGCATCCCGCCACCTGGAGCTCCGGGTCCGCGGCGAGGATGTGCCGGAAGGTGTGGCGGAGCAGGCGCTGGTCATCCGCGATCACGATTCGAGTGGGCGTGCCGCCCAGGTGGTTCCTGTGGAAGAGGGCTCCTGGCTGCCGGGACCCGGCGCGGTTGTCAAACCCAAGGGGGCCCCACAGGGGGTAGAGCGTGGCAGAGGGCAGAATACTGGTCGTAGAGGACGACCTCGTCACGGCAGAGGTGGTCCGGCGTTGTCTGGAAGGGGAGAGCTACACCGTGGAGGTCGTCGGCGACGGCCTCGCCGCCTCCCGGGCGCTGGCTGCCGAGCGGCCGGATCTCATCATCCTCGACCTGATGCTCCCGAACCTCGACGGCTGGGAGCTCTGCGCCATGATCCGCACCCTGCCCGACCCCGTGCTCTCCTCCGTGCCCATCGTGATGCTCACGTCCCGGAGCACGGCCGAGGATCGCGTACGGGGCCTCCGAGCCGGGGCGGACGACTACATCACCAAGCCCTTCACCCTCGAAGAGCTCGTGCTCAAGATCCAGCGACTGCTCGACCCGCGGCGGCGCCCCCCGGCGACCGCCGGCCCGCGCGACGCGGGAGCGCCCCAGCGGGAACTCGAGGACGTCTACGACCTGCTGCACCACGAGCTCAAGAACCACCTCATCGCCATCTCGGGGTTCGCCCGCCGGGTCGACCTCCAGGCGGAGACCATCTCCCGACACACCCTGAAGCGTTACGTGGGCTTCATCCGCAAGAGCGCCGACCACCTGAGCGGGTTCGTGGAGGACGTGCTGCACTTTCGCAAGCTCCAGGAGGGCCGTCTCGACCTGGAACCCGAGCCGGTGTCCCTGCAGGAAACCGTGGAGGACGTGCTCTCCCTGCACGCGGGCCTGGCCCGGGACAAGCACATCGCGCTGCGCAACGAGGTCGGGCGGGACGTTCCTCCCGTGCGCTTCGACCCGGGCGCGGCGAAGATCTGCTTGTCCAACCTGATGGAGAATGCGATCAAGTATACGCCGCAGGGGGGCACGGTGAGCGCACGCGCCGGGCTGGCCGGCGACGGTCGCGTGGCCCTGGAGGTGCAGGACACCGGCCCCGGGGTCCCGCCCGACGAGCGGGAGAAGATCTTTGCCAAGTTCTACCGGGGGCGGCGCACGGAACGGTCGACCAAGGGGACCGGCCTCGGCCTCTACGTGGTCCGCAGCCTGGCCCGGAGCCTGGACGCCGACGTGACGCTGGAGCCCGGGGAGGGGGGCGGTAGCCGCTTTCGCCTGGTGTTTCGCCCGGCGGCGGCAAAGGCCGACCCGGCCCCGACCTGAAACCCACCCGGCCGCCGACTAGTGCCTCCCCGGCGGCCTGCGCGCATCGAGGAAGGCGGCGAGGCCCTCCAGCTCCTCCTCCAGGTCGTCGGCTGCGTCCGCCGCCCCCGGGACGTCCCCTCTCTCGGCCCGGCGCTCCACGCGGCCGGCGAAGTCCATCGCCCGTTCGGTACCCAGGTGGCAGCAGGTGCCGCGCAGCTTGTGGGCTTCTCGGGCCACCTCTTCGGCGCCGCCCCGCTTCAGAGCGGCGCGCAGGGACGCGAGATTCTCCGGGACCTGCTGCAGGAAGAGGTCGACGATTCTCCAGGCGCTTTCGGTTCCGAGCCGCCCCACGAACTCGTCCAGGCGCAGGGCCACCCGTTCGAAGGCACCGGAGGTCGGCTCCCGCCTTCGTGCCGCGCCGGCTTCGGCCCACCGGGCCACCACTCGGGCCAGCGCCTCGTACTCCACGGGCTTGCTCAAGAAGTCGTCCATGCCCGCCGCGAGGCACTGCTCCCGGTGCTCCGCCAGGGCATGGGCGGTGAGGCCCACGATGGGCACGCGGCGGCCGGGGACCTCCCGACGGCGGATCTCCCGGGTCGCCTCGACGCCATCCATGCCCGGCATCTGCCAATCCATGAGCACCAGGTCGTAGGGGCCCGCGAGCGCCTCCTCCACGGCCGCGAAGCCACTGCCCACCACGTCGGTGCGGAGCCCCAGACGCTCCACCAGCAGGCGGATCAGCACCATCTGGTTCACCTCATTGTCCTCGGCCACGAGCACTCTGCCCCGGAGCGCGGCCGGCGCGGGCGGGGCGGCCGCGGCGGGTCGTTGCGCCGCCGGTAGGGCGCGCCCGCCCACCATCGTCTCCACCAGCTCGGCGAGCTCGCGCTCCTTGACGGGCCGCAGCAGAAAGCCCCACCCGTCCTCGTACTGCGCCTTGAGGGCGACCCCCCGGGAGGAGAAGGGCGCCGTGAGGACAATGGCCGGGACCGGCCCCAGCCCGCCGGACGCGAGCTCCCGGGCCAGGGCGAGCCCGGTGCCGTCGGGCAGGTCCACGTCCACCAGCGCCAGCCGGAAGGGACTGCCCTCGTCCCCGGCGGCTCCTGCGAGC
>JBFLZB010000232.1:4672-6552 GCA_040756475.1 Thermodesulfobacteriota bacterium | reverse complement strand
GCCACCGAGGAGTGGAGCACCTCGGGCCACGGGCGCCCCGGCGCCTCGGGGAGCTACCCCTCGGGAAACCCCGCCGCGGCCTTCTCCGGCCCGGCCTCCGACCCCCAGGGCTGCGCCTACTGCCACGCCTTCCTCGGCACCGCCCAGAACCCCGCGGCGGCCCACGGAGAAGCCGACAACCCCTTCCGGCTCGCCAACCGGGGGGCCCTGGGCCGGGGCGCCACCGAGGACGGCGGCTGGAACGACGCCTGCCTGGTGTGCCACCACGCCTCCCGCAGCGGCTACGACCCCGACGGGGCGGGCGGGTACGCGAGCCGAAACGGGGCGGCCAAGGTCGACGAGAACCACTACGGCAGCCGGCACGCCGACTCCACCCGGGGGGGCGCGTTCTGCTGGGACTGCCACGACCCCCACGGGGACACCCAGCACTACATGGTCCACTCGGGGGACGGCTCCGCCCCGGGCCGGGGCGTGACGGCCCAGTCCGACGGGAGCTACGGCATCCCGGTCGCCTCGCGCCCGGTGACGGGCCTCGACGTCGGGAGCGCCGGCTACACCTCCGCCGACCTGGCCCACTCCGGCAACACCGGCCTTTGCCAGACATGCCACGCCGCGAGCGGGGGCGCCCGCTACTACAACCGAAGCACCTTCACACCGCTCGCCTCCCACAACGGGGCCGACACCGTCCGCTGCACCGTCTGCCACCGGCACGAGGAGGGCTTCCCGAGCTGCACCGACTGCCACGGCGACCCGACGGCGGGAACCTCGTGGCCCGACGGCGCCGCCAACAACCCCGATGCAACCTACCCTTGGGCCGACGGCGCGGGCGCCCACGCGGCGCACGTCGCCGCCCTGGGCACGGGGAACCGCTCCTGCACGACCTGCCACCCGGGCAATCCGCCGCCGGGCCACCCGGCCGACGCAGCCACCGGACCGCAGCAGGCCGAGGTGATCCGCATGGACGCCGACGGGAACGGCACCCCGGAATACTGGCAGTTTGCCGAAGGTGCCACCGCGTCTTCCGGCACCCCCGTGTACTTCCGCACCATGGCCGGCGCCTCCGACCTCGACGCCACCTACCGGCTTGCCGACCGACGGTGCGCCAATATCGACTGCCACGCCGGGGTGACGACGCCGCCCTGGTACGCGGACGAGGGCCTGCCCGAAGCGACGGAGGTGGCCGCGTCGCCGTCGAGCATCCAGCGCGGCACCGCAACCGTGACGCTTTCCGCCTCGTGCGCGAACACCGCCTCGGGCGGCAGCCAGATCGTGGGGGCCGAGTACTTCGTCGGGATTCCCGGCAGCCCCGGCACCGGCACGCCCATGACCGCCGCCGACGGCGGGTTCGGCTCCTCCGCGGAGGCCGTGGCGGCCGTGGTGGACACCTCGGCATGGTCCGGCGACACGAGCCTCCACGTGCACTGCCGGGACGCCGCGGGAAACTGGGGGCCTCTGCCGCCCGCGAGCGCCGCGGTCACCGTGACGCCCCAGGACGAGTTCTCGGCCTCCCTGGTGGCGGGGCCGACCGAGACCGTCCTGCAGGGGGATACCAACGTGACGGTGGCGTCGGTGACCCTGAGCGTGACTTCCGGCTCCTCGGTGGTGCTCCGGGGCTTCCAGGTGACGGCGACCGGCAGCGGCACGCCCCACGCCAACGCGGCGGCCGCCAAGATCTACGCCGACGGGGGCACGGTGCCCAACGCGTGGGATCCCTCGGACACCCTCCTCGGGTCCGCCTGGCTCGACGCGGCCAACGTCGCCAACGTCGCCATCCCCGAGACGGCGGTGGCGAGCGGCACGCCGCTGCGCATCCTGATCGTCTACGACATCGCCGCGGCGGCCACCAGCGGCAACACCCTGGGCGCGAGCCTGACCGGCGT
>JBFLZB010000232.1:0-4572 GCA_040756475.1 Thermodesulfobacteriota bacterium | reverse complement strand
GCGGAGTACTTCGTCGGGACCGAGGGTGTGGAAGGGACCGGGATCCCGATGCTCGCCCAGGACGGGGCCTTCAGCTCTTCGGCCGAGGCGGTCACCGCGACCGTGGATGCCTCCGCGTGGGCCGCCGACACGCCCCTCTACGTGGACTGCAAGGACGCCGCAGGCCGCTGGGGGCCGGCCGCCGCGGGGAGCACCCTGGTCGCCGTCACGCCCAAGGACCCCTTCACGGTGTCGGTGTCGCCAGGTCCCGCCGAGAACGTCGCGCAGGGACGGCGCGACGCCGTGATGGCCCGGCTCACCTTCGAGGCGACGGGCCCCGGGACGGTTGCCGTGGAGGGGCTCCGGCTTGGGGGGACGATGGGCGCGGGGACCGGAAGCGTCTACGGAGACGTCTCCCGGGTGCACGTCTACGGCGACGGGGGCACCCGGAGCGGAGTCTGGGACCCGGCCGATGCGCTGCTCGGGAGCGGCACCTTCGGAGCGGCCGGCACGGCCGAGGTGGACTTCGCGGATCTCACCCTGGCCTACCCCGACCCGGTCGTCCTCTACGTCGTCTACGACATCTCCCCGACAGCCACCGTGGGGGACGAGCTCGGCGCCGCCCTGACCGCGGTGCGGCACCCCACCACCGACCAGCTCACCACCGCCCTCCCGGTCTCTTCGGGGAACATCAAGACGGTGGTCTCCGGGAGCAGCCTGAGCTGCGGCGAGTGCCACGGCATCCCGCCGATCGACGCCGCCGCGGGCGGGTCCCACGCAGCCCACGCCTCGAGCCAGCCGGAGTGCGCCAACTGCCACGGCGCGGCGGCGGCGGCCTATACCAACGCGCACCCCAACGGGGTGCTCGAGCTCGGCTTCAAGACCCCCGCCCCGGCGGGGCCGACGGTCCTCACGGGGACGGAGGTCACCTACGAGCAGGGGGGGACGGTGATCTACCGGGACCTCGACGGGGCCGGGGGGCTCAACGCCCTCCCCGGCTCCGACGGGGTGGACGACGGCACGTGCAGCGGGTTCGGCGCGCTGGGGGTCACGGGCTGCCACGGCGGGTCGAGCCCCGTGTGGGGCACCCCGGGCAGCGCCGCCTGCGGCACCTGTCACGGGACCACGGCGGCCCGGGACGGCTATCGGGAGGCCGCCGGGGGGTGGCTCCAGGGCGCCCCCCCCTCGGACCTCGCCGGGAAGCCGAGCTCCCTCGAGGTCGGCAGACACCTGCTGCACCTCGACCTGAGCCACGCGAAGACGGGCACGTCCTGCGCCCTCTGCCACTATGGGGCGGGCAAGAACACGGGGTTCCACGGGGACGGAACCGTGCAGGTGAGCTTCCGGCAGACCGTCGCGGGGGGCCCGACGGCGGCCTGGAGCGACAGCGGCATCGACGCGCCCCCCGGAGGCACGTGCAGCGGACTCAACCAGGCCGCGTGTCACACGAACACGACGTGGAATGCCAGCACGCAGCTGTCGTGCCAGGACTGCCACCAGCTCGTCGTCTCCCACACCCGCAGCCAGGGCGCGGCAGTGCCCTGCACGGACTGCCACCCGGGGGGAACCTACGCCCCGATCCGGCACAGCACCAACGGCCGGCCTGACATCCTCGAACTGCCCCTGCCCCCCGCCAGCTGGTCGGATCCCTCCGGGCGGCTCACCGGCGCCGACATGCAGACGCGGCTCGGCCTTCCCTACCGCATCCACCTGGGCGGCGACGACCCGAGCTCCCGGGGGACCTCGGAGGCGGCGGTCTGCTGGGGCTGCCACGACAGCCAGTCTCCGAGGGTCAGCGAGTGGGGATACAACTCCAAGTCCACTCCCGCCGGCTACCCCGTGGCCCAGCTCCCCACGGGCAACGGCGACGGCACGGCAGAGACCTACAACCACGGCTGGATCTACGACTCCTCGTACGGCACCAAGGTGACGGACTGGACAACGGGGTACTGGCAGAACGCCTACGACACCTCCGTGACCCGGCGCGTGAGCTCGGTGCACACCGCCACCTTCGACCCGGCGGGCCAGAGCTCGAGCGTCGCGAACAACGTCGACGCGAGCGGCTTCGTGATCGCCAACCCCGTGCTGGAGCAGGCGGGGCAGATCCGCTGCTCCTTCTGCCACGACGTGCACGACCTCAACCGGTCCCTCGAGGAGAAGCCCGTCCTCGAGGGCGGCCACGGCCGTCCCATGACGGGAAAGCCCTGGCTGCGGGGCAAGTGGGCGGGCAACCCCTACCCGGCCGACGTTCCGGCCCGGTCCGTCTACACCTACACGACCCGGGCCCGCAGCGCGGGCGACCTGGTGCCGCGCATGAGCGCGGCCGCGCGGGACAAGGGCGGCTACTTCATCGACCAGAACAGCAACAACCCCACGAACCACGCGGCCATGGATACGGTCGAGGAGACCGCCGGCCTGTGCCTGCTCTGCCACGGCACGGACGTGAACGGGATGGACTTCTACACGGGTTCGAGCCTGTGGCGCGCCGGCACCGTCAACGGGCACAGCAATTCCACCCTCGGAGGCACCGGCTTCGTCAAGCGCAACCTCTTCGACGCCAACCGGGCAGCCGACTGGATGGGCCGGCAGCAGTACGTGGGGGCCTGGGGCTTCGGAGGAGCCGGCGCCTGGCTCTTCACCACGGTCTACAACAGCGGCTGGTATGGGGGCACGCCGGGGAGCACGGCGCGGGGAGGAGACTACTCCGCCTGGTACACGACGGGGGGGATCGGAGGCCGGACGGGCGTGCCGGGGGCCAAGGCGCACGACTTCACGTGCTCCAAGTGCCACTCGCCCCATGCGGCAGGGCTTCCCGCGCTCCTCACCTCGAACTGTGTCAACACGGGGCGAAGCGGCCTGTTCACCCTGCCCCTGATGGGTGCCAACACCCCAGCGACCTGGGACCCGGCCACCAACTGCCACCGCAAGACCAGCACCTCCACCGGGTGGCACCGCATCGCCCCGGGCCAGTGAGGCAAGCCATGGGATCGAGAATCTCCACGTTGAGTGCAGCGCTGACCCTGGCGCTCTCCTTCGCAGCCGCAGCCCCCGCCCGGGAGGCGATCCGGGAGCCGTTCGAACACGGCCCCGCCGGGGGGCGCGGCGGGAAGGGCTGGACCCAGCTGGACCCCGATCGCCCCGCGGTCCAGCCGCTCTCCGCGGAGACGTCGCCCCGCGGCATGATCTCCTTCGACCTCCAGCGGCGCCCCGATGGAGATCCCGCAGCTCGGGGCGCCGTCTTCGCCCTGTGGAGCGCCGACGGCCACCTGGTGTTCGAACTCTCGGTGACCTGGGAGTCCGAGGCAGACGGCCGGCCCGGCATCTTCCTGGTCGCTCCCCCCCGTCCGGGGTACGGAGGGCCGAGGCCCGCCTACTCGACCTCCCTGGTTTCGCTCGGTCGCGACGTGGCGCCCGGACAGTGGATCCACGTGGACCTCGTATGGGACGACGAGGCGGGGACCTGCAAGCTCTACGTCGACGGGAACCTCGTCACGGCCGAGCCGCGACGGTTCCAAAGGGAGCGAAGCGTGCCCCTCACGGGCCCGGGGGAAGCCCGGACACGGGGGGATGGGCGCCGGGAAGGACGTTCCGACCTGATTCCCTGGCCTTTCGGGCAGGTGCTCTCCGAGGCCGCGATCGTGCGCTGGGGAGATCCGGGGCAGAAAGACCTTCCCCGTGCCCGGCGCAGGGCCGACGTCCCCCTGGCCCACGCCGTGGTGGACAACTTCGTGGTGGTTCTCGACGACCCCGTGGAGCTGGTGACCAGGCTCCATCGGAAGGGGTACGACGTCCAGGACCTCCTGGCATCCTATACCCCCGAGGGGGTGCGCCTGTCCTGGCAGCCCCCCCGGGTGCGGGGAGTCAACCAGGGCTACCTCGTGTATCGGCGGGAGGGCTCGGACGGTGCAGGGAGGTTCGAGCGGCTCACCGCGGAGCGGCTCTACGACCTCACCCACCTGGACTCCACCGTCCGCTCCGGGCAGAGCTACCGCTACTCGGTCACGGCCCTGTACTCCGACGGCCGGGGTCGGGACCTGGAGAGCCAGTCGCCTCCGGAGGTGGCCGTGACCGCGGCGGCGCTCTCGGTGGCCTCCGTGGCCGCGGCGAAGTCCCTGTACGGCGCCGGGGAGGAGATCGTCGTCACCCTGCGGGGCACCCAGGACGCCGCCGCCACGTTTCACCTTCCGGGAGTGACGCCCGGGCCCGTGGCGATGGAGGAGGTCGACGACGGGGTGTACGTGGGGAGGACACGGGCCCCCGAAGGCGGCAGCCCCTCGACCGCAGGTCTCACCGGCACCCTGAGCCTGGGCGGCCGGACGGCGAGCCGCGACGGACCGGCGGTGGGGCTGGATCCCGTGCCCCCCGCCCCTCCCGGGCGGATTCGCGCGGATCCGGTGTGGGCTCGAGAGCTCGAGCTCGCCTGGGACCCGAGTCCTTCTGCCGACGTCGACGGTTACCGGATATATCGGGGGGAGGGCCGGGCGCCCGACCTCTCGGCCGCCCCCTTCGAGACGGTCCGGGAGCTCTCCTTCGTGGACACCCGGGTCATCCCCGGCCTCACCTACCACTACGCGGTGGTGGCCGTGGACAAGG
>JBFLZB010000231.1 GCA_040756475.1 Thermodesulfobacteriota bacterium | reverse complement strand
AACCCGGGAGGTGATCGAGGAGCTCGGGGGCCAGGGGCTTTGGGGCGCCCCCGTCGTCACCGAGGTGGCGCCCCTCGAGGCCTTCTACCCGGCCGAGGCGTATCACCAGGACTACTTCCGCAAGAACCCGGGCCAGGGCTACTGCCGGGTGGTCATCGCCCCCAAGCTTGCGAAGTTCCGGCAGCGGTTTGCGGGCCGGCGCAAGGCCGGAAACTGACTGCGATCCGCCGCGCTATTTCAGGAAGCTCTTGAGCTTGCGGCTGCGCATGGGGTGGCGCAGCTTGTGGAGGGCCTTGGCCTCGATCTGGCGGATGCGCTCGCGGGTGACGGCGAAGTCGCGGCCCACCTCTTCCAGGGTGTGGTCGCTCTTTTCTCCGATGCCGAAGCGCATGCGCAGCACCTTTTCCTCCCGGGGGGTGAGGCTGGAGAGCACGTCGCGGGTCTTTTCGGCGAGGTTGGCGAGCACGGCGGCCTCGTCGGGGGGCACGGCCTTGCGGTCTTCGATGAAATCTCCCAGGTGGCTGTCTTCCTCGTCGCCGATGGGGGTCTCCAGGCTGATGGGCTCCTTGGCGATCTTGAGCACTTTGCGCACCTTGGAGACGCTCATCTCCATGCGCTCGGCGATTTCCTCGGGCTTGGGCTCCCGGCCCAGCTCCTGCACCAGGTAGCGGCTGGTGCGCACCAGCTTGTTGATGGTCTCCACCATGTGCACCGGCACCCGGATCGTGCGGGCCTGGTCGGCGATGGCCCGGGTGATGGCCTGGCGGATCCACCAGGTGGCATAGGTGGAGAACTTGTAGCCGCGCTGGTACTCGAACTTGTCCACGGCCTTCATGAGGCCGATGTTGCCCTCCTGGATGAGGTCGAGGAACTGGAGGCCCCGGTTGGTGTACTTCTTGGCGATGCTCACCACCAGGCGCAGGTTGGCCTCGATGAGCTCGGCCTTGGCCATCTTGGCCCGCAGCTGGCCGGAGCGGATGGCCTTGACCTTCTCCAGGAGGGCGTCCTTGGACAGGCCCGTGAGCTTCTCCACCGACTCGATGACCTCGAGCTGGCGGCTCGCGTCCTTGCGCAGACGCTTGATCTGGTCCGGCCGGCGGTTGAGCTCGAGGCACACCGAGCGCAGCTCCTTGCCCTGGCACAGTTTCAGGAAGGCGGCCGCCTTCATGCCCATCTCGGCCTCGAGGCTCCGCAGGGCCTCTTCGGCGCGGCGCACGTCGTCGGCCAGGCGGAAGTAGCGCTCGACGATCTCGTCGACCACCGCATCCTTGAGGTTGAGGGACCGGAAGAAGCGCACCATCTCGCGCTGCACCCCCCGGATCTCTTCCTCGATGGGGCCGGCCTTGCGCATTCCGATGAGACGAATCTTGAGCTCGGTGCGCCGGTGGTCCAGGGCCTGGAGCTCCGCGATGGTGCTCAGGACCCGCTCGAGCTGGTTGCCGGCGCCCTTGGGGAGGGCGGCCGCCGGCAGCTCTTCTTCCTCTTCCTCCTCCTCTTCTTCGCCGCCCTCGCCTCCCTCGCCGCCGTCTCCCTCCCCTTCGGGGGAGTCCACCACCGCCCGCAGGTTCAGGTCGCTGGCCTCGAGCTTTCGGCCCAACGCCACGATCTCTTCCACCGCCAGGGAGCCGCTGAAGGCCGCGTCGAAGGCCTCGTCGAGGCCGGCCTCGATGCGCTTGGCGATCTCGACCTCGCCTTCCCGGGTCAGGAGCGACACCGAGCCCATTTCGCGCAGGTACATGCGCACCGGGTCGTTGGTGCGCTCGAAGAGCTCTTCGTAGTCGGCCCGGTCGTCCTCCTCGCCCTCCTCTTCCTTTTCGGCGGCCTCTCCCTCGGCGGCTTCCCCCTCGGCCTCGTCCCGGTCCAGGGCGTCGTGCACCATGCTGGCGTCGTCCACGACCGCGATGTCGAGGTCGCGCAGCGTCATGATGAGCTCGTCGATGATCTCCGGGTCTACCACCTCTTCCGGGAGCGCGTCGTTGATCTCGCGGTAGGTGAGAAATCCTCGGTCCTTGCCGTCCTCGATGAGCTCATCGAAGTCTTCCATGCGGATACCGTTGGGCATCTACTCCGTCTCCTTACGCTGGCAAAACGCGACTGCGTCAACCTACCACGGAAATCGTTGATTTGAAGGGGTCAACCGTGCCCCGAGCTGGCCCGCCTGCTCTGGGCGATGGTGTGGTCGAGCCCGGTCTTCTCCCGCTGGAGGGCCAGCACCCGCGCCGGGTCGCCGGCCCGCTCTGCCCGGGCGATCTCCCGCACCAGGGCCGCGGTGCGCCCCTCCAGGTGCCGCACCCGGAGGGCGGCCTCCAGGTCTTCGTACACCGCGCGAGGCAGGCGGTCCCCCACCAGGAGGCGGGTGAGCACCTGGCGCACGTTGTCGGGCGCCGCGTCCACGGGCAGGAGGGCCGCCTCTTCCGTGCGGGACGCCACGAAGCGGGCAGCCTCCCGCAGGGGGCCGGGCCGCATCCAGGCTTCCACGCCCCGGGTCTGGAACGCCGGGCGGTGGTCCGGCCGGTCCAGGAGGCTCACCACCAGGTCGCGCTCCACCGGGTCCTCCGGGGCGGCCGGCGGACCGGAGGGCGCTCCTGCCTGGCCCCGTCCCCTTGCGCTCCGGGAGAGGGCAGGCGGCAGGAGCCCCCGCAGCTGGGCTTCGGTCACGTCCAGCACCTCCGCGGCCCGGCGCACGTAGAGGTCCCGGGCCAGGGGGTCGGTCACGGCGGCGAGCCGGGGCGCCAGGTCTGCCGCCGCCGCAAGCTGCCCCTCCACCGAGGCCAGGTCGAAGCGTCCCGCGGTCTCCTCCAGGTAGAGCTCCAGGAGGGGCCGGGCCTCGGCGGCGAGCGCCCCCAGGTCGCCCCCGCCCCGCACGAAGCTGTCCGGGTCCTCCTTGGGCGGCAGGAGGATGCCCCGGCACGGGTAGCCTTCGGCCAGAAAGAGGTCGAGGCTGCGAAAGGCGGCCCGCCGGCCCGCCTCGTCGCCGTCGTACACCAGCACCACCTCGTCCGCCCTGCGCCGCAGGGCCCGGATGTGGTCGGCCGTGAGCGCCGTGCCCAGGGTGGCCAGGGCGGTGGGGAGCCCCCGGGCGTGCAGGCTGATCACGTCCAGGTACCCCTCGACCAGGAGCGCCCGCCGCTCCCGGCGCAGGGCCTCCGCCCCCTGGAACACCCCGTAGAGGACTTCGCCCTTGCGGAAGACGGGGCTCTCGGGGCCGTTGAGGTACTTGGGCTCCCCTTCCCCGAGGACCCGGCCCCCGAAGCTCACCACGCGGCCCTGGGCGTCCTGGATCGGGAAGACGAGCCGGTCCCGGAGGCGGTCGTAGTAGCCCCCGCTCTGCCGGGGGGCGACGAGGCCTGCCAGGGCCGCCCGGGCCAGGTCGACCCCCTTCCCCGCCAGAAACCGGGCCAGGTTGTCCCAGCCCGCCGGGGCGCAGCCCAGGCCGAAGGCCTCGGCCACCTCCGGGGCCACGCCGCGCCGCGCCAGGTACTCCCGGGCAGGCCCCCCCGCCCGCCCTTCCGTGAGCTGGTGGCGATAGTAGCGCCGGGCCAGGGCCAGGACCTCCAGGAGGGCGTCGCGCTCGGCTCGCTCCCGGCGCTCGCCGGGGTCTTCCGGGCCGGTGGAGAGGGAGACCCCCGCCTGCTCGGCCAGGGCCCGGACCACTTCCACGAAGGATCTCCCCTCGACCTCCATCAGAAACCGGAACACCGAACCCCCCGCACCGCACCCGAAGCAGTGGTAGGTGCCCCGCTCGTCGTTCACGACGAACGAGGGGGTCTTCTCGCTGTGGAAGGGGCACAGGCCCTTCCAGGTCCTCCCCGCCTTCTTGAGGGCCACGTGCCGCCCCACGGCGTCGACGATCGACACCCGCGAGCGGATGGTCTCCAGCACGTCGTCGGGGATGCGCATGGCTTGCCTTCCCCCTACCGCAGCGCCACCCATGTGGCGGCGTCGCCCTCGGGGCGCACCTCCTGCACGGCCGCCTCCTCGGCCAGGCGCTCGCGGATCGCCCGCCGCAGGGCCCCCGTGCCCCTGCCGTGCACCACCCGAAACCCCTCCGCCCCGGCCACCAGTGCCCGGTTGAGGCCCCGATCCACCCGGACCAGGGCTTCGGCCACGGTGCATCCCAACACCATTACATCGGCAGCTCCGGCCTCGGCCTCGACCCGGACCCGGCCCCGGGCCTGGCCCTGATGTGTCGCCCGCCGCTCCCCCTGCCCCGCCGCGGGAGCGCGGTGCAGGTCCTCGGGGGCCACGGTGACGCGCACCGGGCCGATCCGCACCACCACCTTGCGGCCGTCCGCCTCCAGGGCTTCGATCTCTCCGTCCTTCCCCAGGGACGCGACGCGCACCCGCAGGCCCGGCGCCAGCGCCTGGGGGGGCAGGGGCTCGAAGGCCGGGGCCGGGGGCGGGAAGACGGCCTCCAACTCGGCCTCGGCCCGGGCGACGGCCCCCTCGGCCTCCTGCTGGGTGGTCTCCCGCTGGGCGAAGCGCCCAATGGCGTCCCCCAGGGCCCGCCGGGCTTCCTCCACGGCCGCCCGCGCCTGGGCGCGGCCCTCGGCCCGGGCGGCGTCGCGCTCTTCTCGAGCCTTGGCCAGGAGCGCCTCCTGGGCCGCCACGCGCCCTTCCCACTCCCGGCGCAGGGCCTCGGCTGCCTCCGCCTCCTGACGGGCCCGGTCGCGAGCCGCCTCCAGGTCGCGCAGCCACCCCGCCCCCGAGTCGGCCCCCCCGGCGGCGTAGCGGCGGGCGCGGGCGATGAGCGCCGGGGGAAGGCCCAGCCCCTCGGCCACCTCCAGGGCGTTGGAGGAGCCCGATTGGCCGTAGAGCAGCCGGTAGAGGGGGCGGCCCGTCTCGGGGTCGAAGGCCACCGCCGCGTTGCAGGCGCCGGGCCGGGCGTAGGCAAAGGCCTTGAGGCCCGCCAGGTGGGTGGTGGCCAGGACGCGGACCCCCCGGTCCAGGAGCTCTTCGAGCACCGCCGCGGCGAGCCCGGTGCCCTCGCCCGGGTCGGTGCCGGTGCCGAGCTCGTCGAGCAGCACCAGGGACCCCGCCTCGGCCCGCTCCAGGATGTCGCGCACGTTGACCATGTGGGCGGAAAAAGTGCTGAGGTGCCGGTCCAGGTCCTGCTCGTCGCCGATGTCGGCGTACACGCCCCGAAACCAGCCGACCCGACTCCCCTCGGCGGCCGGGACGAAGAGCCCCGCGTAGGCCATGGCGGCAAGCAGCCCCGCGGTCTTCAAGGCCACGGTCTTGCCGCCGGCGTTGGCGCCGGAGACGAGGAGCAGCGCCTGGTCCTCCCGAACGCAAAGGTCCACGGGGATCACGCCCCCCTGGGCGTCCAGGAGGGGGTGTCGGGCTTCCCGGAGGTCCAGGACCGGGTCCCCGGCCAGCACGGGCCGCACGGCCCGCTGGCGGCGGGCCAGGACCAGCCGGGCCCCCAGGGCGTCCAGGTGGGCGAGCACCGCCAGGTCCGCGCGAAGCGCAGGGGCGGCCCGGCCCACCGCCCCGGTGAGCTCCACCAGGATGCGCCGGATCTCGGCTTCCTCTTCTTCCCGGAGCACCCCGGCCTCGTTGTTGAGCTCTACCGTCTCCAGGGGCTCCACGAAGAAGGTGGAGCCCGTGCGGGAACGGTCGTGGACGATGCCCTGGAGGTATCCGCGAAAGTCGGTGCGCAGGGGGACCACGTAGCGCCCTGCGCGCAGGGTGATGAACTCGTCCTGTACCGCGGGCTCGAAATCGGCGCTGCGCAGCACGCCCTCGAGCACCCGCAGCACGCGCTCGCGCACCGCCCGCTGCCGTGCCCGCAGGGATTGCAGGGCGGGGCTCGCGCTGTCGAGGATCTCTCCCCGGGGCCCGAAGGTGCGCTCGAACCGGTCGGTCAGGTCGTAGAGCGGGCGCATGCGCCCGGCGTACCGCCCCAGAGCGGAGCCCTCGGCGGCGGCGTCCTCCAGGTACTCCAGGAGGCGGTGGCACGCCGCCAGGGTGTCGCGCACCGCGAAGAGGTCCTCCAGGGCGAGGCACGCGCCCTCGGCCCGGGCCGCATCCAGGAGGCCCTCCACCCGGTGGCCCCCCCCCGTGGGGGGCAGGCCCACCAGGGGCTCCAGGGCCGAGAGGGCTTCGAGCTCGCCCAGGGCCGCGGCCGCCGCCTCCCGGCTCGAAAGCGGCACCAGCGCGCGGCACAGGTCTTCCCCCTGGGGCGCGCGGGCGCCCTCGGCCAGGAGGCTTCGGATCCGCGGGAAGTCGAGTACCTGGAGGGTGTGTGGGTCCATGCTCCCTGGTGCGTCTCGGGTCCGTGCGCGGCCCGGCTTGGTTGGGATCATGCCCCGAGCTGGGAGGCCCAGGCGAGGACCCGCTGGAAGGCTTCCTGCAGGGGCTTGGCGAGCTGCGAGGCAGCGAGCCACTCGCCGCCCCAGCCCGAACGGGCCGCGAGCCCCAGTCCGGCCCCCGCCAGCAGGCACGCCGCCGTGGCGCCGAACACCGCCCCGGCGGCCCGGTCGAGCCCGCCCAGGAAGATGGCCCGGCCGAGCCGATACAGGGCGTATCCGAGCCCCTGGAGGACGGCGTAGGGCACCAGGAAGAGCAGGGCGTGGGCGATGCCCCGGGCCAGACCGGCCGCCAGCCCCCAGCGGGGGGGGGGCGCG
>JBFLZB010000230.1 GCA_040756475.1 Thermodesulfobacteriota bacterium | reverse complement strand
CAGGGTGGGACGCTTCCCGGGAATCGTCCCTCAGGCCGCCGCGGCGCGGTGCGTGCCGGGCTCCACCCGCACGCGGGTGCCGTAGTAGGCCGCGGTGTCCCCCAGGTCGGAGAGGGCGGCGACCGTGGCCTCGTTCACCCCCTGCCCCAGGCCGAGCCAGCCTCCCCGGGGGCAGGCCACGGCATCCGGGTGGAGGAGGGGGTCCAGATGCGCCTCGCCTTCGAGCTCCCCGACGGCGCTCACCACCCGCACGGGGCTCCCGGCCCCGAGGCCGAACCGGGCCGCGGTCTCCGGGTGGAGCCGAACCGGCAGGGGGCCCTTCTGCTCCTCGGGGAGGAGCTGGGAGTGGAGCGCTTCGGACCGGATCAGGGTGAGGAGGTGCAGGGGGTGCACCGGGTCTGGGGCGGGCTCGGGTGTGACGGCCTCGATGAGGCGGAACGTGCCGTCGGGGTGGCCGAAGCCGTCGGCCCAGGCCACGGGCGGCGCGGGGACGACCCACCACCCCCGGCGCCGCAGGTCCTCCAGGGGAGGCGCCCCCTCCGGGAGGCACGCAGCGAGCCACGCGTCCAGGGTTGGCCAGGGAAGTCGCACGCCCAGGCAGGCCGCGACCTCGGCGGCGATCTCGAAGTCCGTGCGGCACCCCTCCGGGGGCGCCACCACCGCCCGGGCGGCCCCCAGGCCCCCGTGCCAGTAAGAAGCCGCCAGGTCTTCCTCCTCGAGCCACAGGGCCGCGGGAAGCACCACGGTGGCTTGCCGGGCCGTCTCGGTCCAGAAGCCGTCCACGGCCACCCGGGTCTCCACCGTCTCGAAGGCAGCCCGCAGGGCCTTGGCATCGGGCCCCTGGTTGAGGAGGTTCGAGCAGGTGAACCAGGCAACCCGGATCGGGGGCCGCGCCCGGCGCAGCTCTTCCGCGAGGACGGGGATGAGGAGGGGCTCCGGGCGGGGCTCCGGGGCCGCAGGGGTGCGCAGGCGGCGACCCGAGGGCACCCCGTAGTAGAGCCCCCCGCCGGGCACCCCCAGGGTGCCCGCCGCGAAGGCCAGCGCGTGTACGGCGCGGACGTTCTCGCCCCCCATGGGGTGACGCTGGGGCCCCCACCCCAGGAGCGTGGCGACCCGGGGCGTCCCGGCGTAGAGGTCCGCCAGGCGCTGGGCCTCATCGCGGCCCACGCCGCAGCGGGTGAGGAGATCTTCGAGGGGGTGGCGGGCCAGGAGGGCCTGGAAGGCCTCGGCGTTGGCCGCCTGCTCCCAGGGGGCGCGGTGCCCCGGTGTCTCCAGAAGGAGCCGCGTGCAGGCCAGCGCCAGGAAGCGGTCGGTGCCCGGGGCGATTCGGATGACCGCGTCGGCCTCATCTCCGACCCCCGCCGGGTCCGGGTCCACGGCCAGCACCGGCGCGCCCCGGCGCCGGGCCGAGGCCACCAGGGCGGCTGCGTGTACGGAGCTGGAGCGCGGGCGCTTGCCCCACAGGACCACCGCCTTTGCCCCCTCGATCTGGCGGGGGTCGTTCATGGCCTGGCGCCCGGCGTCCCGCACCAGGGCCTCGTTGCCCGCTCCTTCGCAGAGCGACCCCCGGGTAGTCCGGGCCCCCAGCAGGGCGAAGACCCGCTCCACGAAGAGCTTGCTCACCCCCATGGAGCCGTACCCGCGCACGTGGAGCACCGAGGCGGGGTCCTCGCAGCGGGCCCGGTCCAGGGCGCCGCAGGCGATGTCCAGGGCTTCCTCCCAGGACGCCGGGCGGAAGTGGTCCCCCGAGCGTACCCAGGGCTCCCGGATCCGGTGGGGGCTCGTCAGCCGGGCCGGGTAGCGGCGGATCTTGGCGCAGGTGAACCCGAGGGTGTAGGGGTGGTCCGGATTGCCCTGCAGGCGGATGCCCCCGGGGACCGGCTCGGCCAGGATCGAGCACCGGTCGGGGCAGTCCAGGGTGCAGCTCGTGACGAGGGGCGACGTGGGCATGGGGCGTCCTCCTGCCGCCCCTCTTACCGCGGTTCCGGGCAGGCGTCCAGGGCATGGGGCAGGGGGCAGGGGGCAAGAGCCGGAGCGAAGGGGGTGCCGGGAGTCGTGGAACGCAGGAAATGGCGGGCTCCGCTGGTTGCGCCATGGGCTATGTCGAGCAGCACTTTCTGAGCCATTCCCTGCGCCCGGCCGATGCCCTGCTGGCTGCCACGGCGGTGGAGCACGGGATGCCGCTCGCCACGGGAAACGCCAAACACTACCGACCCGTCGCCGAGCTCTCCGTGCGCCGGTTCATTCCCTGATCCCACCGCCTATCGCCCCATTCCCGATCACCCACAACCCCTGGCGAGCCCCCGCCTTGCACCGCCGAGGCGTGGCGGCCCCGATCCCCTTGCCCGATCGAAATCGGTATCGGTATCGGTATCGGTATCGGTATCGGGGTCGGGGTCGGGGTCGGGGTCGGGGTCGGGGGTCGGGGTCGATATCGATTTCGATTGGGATGGTCTGCCCGCGTGCCTCGTGCGCACCCGGGGGCGGTCGCGCGGAAGCTCGACCCGGGCGCTACGCCCTTCGGTCCTCCAGGACCTCCAGCGCCACCCGCACCACGTTCTCCCGGGTGAAGCCGAACTTCTCCCCCAGCACCTCGGCAGGGGCGCTGGCGCCGAAGCGGGGCATGCCCACCACCCGGCCCCTGGGGCCCACGTAGCGCTCCCACCCGAAGGGGCTCGCGGCCTCCACGGCGACCCGGGCCGTCACCACGGGGGGCAGGACCTCGTCCCGGTACTGCCGGGGTTGGGCCTCGAAGAGCTCCCAGCAGGGCAGGCTCACCACGCGGGTCGGGGTGCCCCGTTCTTCCAGGTCGGCGGCGGCGTCCAGGGCCAGGGCGACCTCGGATCCCGAGGCGATGAGGAGAAGGCGCGCGGCGGCCGCGCCCCCGGCAGCCTCCCGGAGCACGTAGCCTCCCCGCCGAAGGCCCGAGGCCGGGGCGAACGCCGTGCGGTCCAGGGTGGGCAGATCCTGGCGGGTGAGCACCAGGGCCGTGGGGCCGGCGGCGTTCTCGATCGCCGCCCGCCACGCCTCGGCGGCCTCGTTGGCGTCGGCGGGCCGGATGACGGTGAGGCCGGGCATGGCCCGCAGGCTGGGCAGGTGCTCCACGGGCTGATGGGTGGGACCGTCCTCCCCCACGAAGAGGCTGTCGTGGGTGAACACGTGGACCACCGGGAGCCCGGAGAGGGCGGCGAGCCGCAGGCTCGGACGCAGGTAGTCGGCAAAGACGAAGAAGGTGGAGCCGTAGGGGCGAATGCCCCCGTGGTTCGCCATGCCGTTCATGACGGCCGCCATGCCGTGCTCCCGGATGCCGAAGCGCAGGTTTCGGCCCGCGGGGTTTTCGCGGGTGAAGTCGCCCTCGCCCGAGAGCAGGGTCTTGGTGCTCGGCGCCAGGTCCGCCGAGCCCCCCACCAGTTCCGGGAGCACCTTGGCCAGGGCGTTCATGACCTTCCCCCCCGAGACCCGGGTCGCCGCGCCCTTGGGGTCGGCGGGAAAGGCGGGGAGCGCCTTCTCCCAGCCCTCCGGCAGCCGGCCCGCCATGCGGCGCTCCCACTCGGCGGCGAGCTCGGGGTGGGCCCTGCGGTAAGCCAGGAGGAGCGCGTCCCAGGCCTCCCGGGCCCGGCGCCCGCCCTCGGCCGCCCGGAGGTAGGGCTCCCGTGCCGCCTCGGGCACGTGGAATGCCGGCTCCAGGGGCCAGCCCAGGTTCTCCTTGGCCCGGCGGGCCTCGTCGGGCCCCAGGGGGGCGCCGTGGGCGTCGGCGGTGTCCTGCTTTCCGGGGCTCCCGAACCCGATGTGGGTGCGCACCCGGATCAGGGTGGGCCGGGCGGGGTCGGAGCGGGCGGCTTCGAGGGCGGCTGCCAGCGCCTCCAGGTCGTTTCCGTCCCCCACGGAGAGCGTCTGCCAGCCGTAGGCGCCGAAACGCGCCTCCACGTTCTCGGAGAAGGCCAGCGCGGTGCCGCCCTCGATGGTGATGCGGTTGTCGTCGTAGAGCACCACGAGCTTGCCGAGCCCCAGGTGGCCCGCCAGGCTCGCGGCCTCGGAGGCGACGCCCTCCATCAGGTCCCCGTCGCTCGCGATGACGTAGGTCCAGTGGTCCACCAGGGGAAAGCCCGGCCGGTTGAAGCGGGCGGCCAGGTGACGCTCGGCGAGCGCCATCCCCACGGCGACCCCCACCCCCTGGCCCAGAGGCCCGGTGGTGGTCTCCACGCCGGGGGTGACGAAGGACTCGGGGTGGCCGGGTGTGAGCGAGTCCCACTGGCGAAAGCGCCGGAGCTCGTCCAGGCCCAGGGGAAACCCCGCCAGGTGCAGCAGCCCGTAGAGGAGCATGGACCCGTGGCCGGCGGAGAGGACGAACCGGTCCCGGTCGGCCCAGGCCGGCGCCCCCGGATCGAACCGGAGGAAGCGGGTCCACAGGGCGTGGGCTAGGGCGGCCGCCCCCATGGGCATGCCCGGGTGGCCCGACTTGGCCTTCTCGACCGCGTCCACGGCCAGGAAGCGAAGGGTATTGACGGCGGCGAGGTCCGAAGGGTGGGACATGGGCGGACTCCCTGTGCAGGCGGGTCGATCCCCCGAAGAGACGCGGAGTCTGCCTCAGGAGGGGCGGAAATGACAAGGAGGGCGTGGGGCCGCGATCCGCCGCGTGGGTGGCGAGCGGGGTCCGGGAGCCCTTGCCGCGCATCACACGTCGAAGAGCACCCGGATGCGCCAGCCATCGCCCCCCGGGGCAGGGCCTGAGAAGAGCTCGTGATAGGTGGGGGCCTTGACCTCGAGCTCGAAGGGGTGGCGGGCCGGGTCCCGGGGCTCACCCCACGCTCGCAGGCGGATGCGCGCTGGAGTGACCTCCAGGGCCTCGCAGCGGCGAAAGACCCAGCCCCTCACGTTGAGCCAGTAGAGGAGCTCCCCCAGGGCCGAGACCAGGGTCTCGGCCGCGTCGAACCCCTCGGCTTCCAGTGCCACCGCCTCCCGGGGCTCCACGGCCTCGGGCTCTGTCACCTGGGCCAGGAGCCCGGCGCATAGCTCCTCCAGCGCCTGCGCGGCAGTCTCGCCCGCGGCTTCGATCTCCAGGTCCGCCGTGTGGTCGAGGGTCTTCCAGGGGGACATGGACCGGAGGGTAGCGGAGGCGTGGGCCCGGGTAAAGAGCCAGGCGAGGGGACGGCCCTCGCCGGGGACGGAGCCCCCTTGCACAGGAGCGCGCAGTCGGCGACCCTGGTGGGCAAGTTCCGAGGATGCCGCGGATTGGGCATCCCAACGTCCCTCGGGGGAAGGACGTGGCGGGTCCGAACAGCGGCCGGCACCTGAGAGGAGAGCGAAGTGGAACCGACGCGCATCTACCTCGACTACAACGCCTCGACACCGCTTGCTCCGGAGGTGGCCCAGGCCATGGCGCCCTGGCTCGCCGAGGGCTTCGGGAACCCTTCGAGCGCCCATTGGGCCGGGATTCCCGCCCGGCGGGCGCTGGAGTCGGCCCGGGGCCAGGTGGCCGGCCTCCTGGGGTGCACGCCTGCCGAGGTGGTCTTTACGAGCGGGGGCAGCGAGGCCAATAACGCCGCCCTCAAGGGCGTGTGGTTCGCCCGGCGGGAGCGGGGAAACCACATCGTGACGACCCGCATCGAGCACCCGGCGGTGCTGGAGCCCTGCCGATGGATGGAGGGGCTGGGGGCGGAGGTCACCCGGGTCGGGGTGGACCGGTTCGGGCGGGTCGACCCCGCCGACGTGCGCCGGGCGCTCACCCCGCGCACCGTGCTCGTGAGCGTGATGCACGCCAACAACGAGACCGGAACCCTCCAGCCCCTGGCCGAGATCGCCCAGGTGTGCCGGGAGGCGGGGGTCCTGTTGCACACCGATGCGGCCCAGTCGGTGGGCAAGGTCCCCGTGGGGGTGGACGATCTCGGCGTGGATCTGCTCAGCGTTGCGGGCCACAAGCTTTACGCGCCCAAGGGGGTTGGGGCCCTGTACCTGCGGGAGGGCACCCCCTTCGTTCCCCTGATCCACGGGGCCGGTCACGAGGGGGGCCGGCGCGCCGGCACCGAGAGCGTGCTCCTGGCCGCGGGCCTCGGAGCGGCGTGCGAGGTCGCCGGACGGGATCCCGGGATGGCCCGCACGAGGGCGCTGCGGGACCGCCTCTGGGAGGGGCTCCAGGAGCGCTTCGGCGATCGCGTCGTCCGCAACGGCCACCCCGAGCACTGCCTCCCCAACACGCTGCACGTCTCCTTCCTGGGCCGCACGGGCGCGGACGTGCTCGCGTCGATCCCCGGGGTCGCGGCCTCCACCGGCTCGGCCTGTCACTCCGGGAAGATTCAACTTTCCGCCACCCTGGAAGCCATGGGGGTGGGCCCCGAGGCGGGCGCCGGAGCCGTACGGTGGAGCCTGGGCCGGTTTACCACGGCAGACGAGATCGAGGCGGTGCTGGCGCAGCTCGGGGAGCTCGCCTTGGGGTCGTCCGCGATCCCATCCGGGGGTCCGCGGTGCCGGTAGGAGGGGATGGGGGGGACGCAGAATGCACGGAGGACTGGGAAACGACGGATGTCCCGGGGACGCCGCGCGACACGGCATCCGCGCTTCCCTTGACACCCTCCAGCTCCGCCCGTACCGTCAGACCTATCGCAGACGCGGGCCCGGCGCCGGACCGCCCCGTGGCGGTGCGGTAGGGGCGACGCATGCGTCGCCCCTATGAGGTCGCCTGACCCGGGAAGCGCTACCCCCGGCGCGGT
>JBFLZB010000229.1 GCA_040756475.1 Thermodesulfobacteriota bacterium | reverse complement strand
GAATCTCCTCACCCAGGAAACCTCCATCAAGCGCGGTACCCAGACCAAGCGCCGCCGCGCAGGCTGGGATGACGCCTATCGCCTCAAAGTGCTGGCTGGCTAAGGTTTTTATGTGCGATCGCCCTGGGGCTTGGGTGGCTGGAAATAGACTCTTGCCCGTCGTGCTGTCATCAGATTCCGGGAGAGCCGTGCAAAGCCTCCAAGCCATCTTCCTCGGTTCGTTCATCATCGGGTTCTCCGGCGCCATGATGCCCGGCCCCATGCTCACGGTGACCGTTCGCGAGGCCGCCCGCACCGGGTTCTGGGCCGGACCCCTGGTGGTGCTGGGTCACGGGATACTGGAGCTCCTGCTGGTGGCGGGGCTCGTGGCCGGTCTCGGCGCGGTCGTGTCGCGGCCCCTGTTTCTCGGAGCCGTGGGGCTCCTGGGCGGAGCCGTACTCTTGTGGATGGCCGGGTCCATGCTCTGGGGGCTGCGCACCCTGAGCCTCTCCCTCGAAGCCGGCCAGGGAGGGCGGCGCCGGGGAGGGCCCGTGCTCGGCGGGATCGTGACGAGCCTCTCCAATCCCTACTGGACGCTGTGGTGGGCCACCGTGGGCCTGTCCTACGTCACCCTCACGGCGGGAACCGGCTGGCGGGGCCCTGCCGTCTTCTTTGCGGGCCACATCCTCTCGGACCTCGTCTGGTACTCCCTGGTGGCGGCGGTGCTCCACTTCGGCCGGCGCCTGCTCACCGACCGGGTGTACCGGGCCCTGGTGGGCGCCTGCGCGGTCCTCCTGCTCTACTTCGGAGGACTCTTCGTCCACTCGGGCCTCGGCCGCCTCTCCCAACCCCCAGGGCTCTGGTGACGGCCGGGGAGCTGGCAGCCCTGGGCCTGTCCCCGGCCGCCCTGGCCGACCTCAAGGCGGCGGTCCCCGCCCTCCACCGGTGGTACCGCGCCCACGCCCGCGATCTACCCTGGCGGCGCACCCGGAATCCCTACGCCGTCTGGATCTCGGAAGCCATGCTCCAGCAGACCCGGGTGGCCGCCGTCGTCCCCTACTTCGAGCGGTGGATGGCCCTCTTCCCCACGGTTCGAGCCCTCGCCGAAGCCGACGAGATCGCGGTCCTGCGGGCGTGGGAGGGGCTGGGGTACTACGCCCGGGCCCGGAACCTCCACCGGGCGGCCCGGGAGGTGGCGGCCCGCTTCGGGGGCAGGGTTCCCGAACAGCACGAGGACTTCCGGGCGCTGCCCGGGGTGGGGCCCTACACCGCCGCCGCGGTCCTGAGCCTCGCCTTCGGCCGGGACCTGGCCGTGGTGGACGGCAACGTGCGCCGGGTGCTGGCCCGGCTCACCGCGCTGGCTTCCGATCCCCGGCGCCGTCCCCAGGCGACCGCCCTGGAGGGCCTGGCCCGCGAGCTCCTGCCCGCCGGCACCGCCGCGCTCCACAACCAGGCGGTGATGGAGCTCGGCGCCACCCTGTGCTCCCCCCGCTCCCCCGGCTGCCCCGATTGCCCCTTGCAGGGGCCCTGCCGGGCGGCGGCCTCGGGCTCCCCGGAGCAGTACCCCCTGCGGACCCCGCGAAACGCGGTGCCCCACTACCGGGTCTCCCTGGGTCTGGTGTTTCGAAACGGGAGGATCTTCATCGACCGCCGCCCGAGCCACGGACTCCTGGGAGGCCTGTGGGAGTTCCCGGGAGGCAAGGTGGAGGAAGGGGAGAACCCCGAGGAGGCCCTGCACCGGGAATTGCGGGAGGAGTTCGGCCTGCGCGTGGAGCCGGAGGGCGCCCTCCCCCAGGTCCGCCACGCGTACAGCCACTTTCGCGTTACCCTGTACCCCCACCTGTGCCGGTTTCTCGACATGGACCCCGGCCGATGCGCCGAAGGGGAGCGGGAGTGGCTCTGGGTCGACCCCGCCGACCTCCCCCGCTACCCCATGCCCCGGGCGAACCGAAAGGTGCTGGAGCACCTGGCGCGGGGGTAGGGCGGGAGATTCCCCCGCCGCGTCCGGGGAGACGGCGGGGCAAGCCCCGCCCTACGAGCTGTGCATCCGGACGTGGGTTTGGGTCGGGTAGGGACGCCTCGCCGAGGCGTCCGTCCGGGTCGGTCGCGGTCACCGCACCAGAGCACGGCGCGTTCGGCGAACGCGCCCTACCCTTTACAAGCCCAGCACGGGCGCATGGTCATCCGATCCACATCGAAATCGACGTCGAAAACGCTGGCCCCGATTTCGATATCGATTTCGATGGGTCCGGGAGGCGCGCGGGAACCTGCCCGCTTGCAATTCCTGACTCCTCCCCTAGCCTTCACGGGGTCCGCTCCTCCCTTCGCCGCCGGTGCGCACCGAGGGCCCCATGGAACGCTCCGAGACCCGCACCTTCCTCCGACGGGCCGCCGTGGCCGCGCTGGTACGCCGCGTGGTGGGCCTTGCCGTGCTCCTGGGCCTGGCGTACGGCGCCGTGGCGGTGGTCTACGCCACCCGCACCATCTTCAAGGTCCGGCTCAACTACGCCGTGGTGCTCGAGAGGCTGGGGGGCCAGCGCGAAGTGGTGACCGAGGTGGGGTGGCACGTGCGGCTGCCCTTCTTCACCCGCATCGAGCAGGAGGTGGCCCTGATGAACCAGCGGCTCTCCCTGGGGGGAGTGGACGAGCCGGTGCGGATCATCTCCCGCGAAAACGTGGCCCTGTGGACCTCGGGGGTGCTCACCTACCGGATTCGGGATCTGCGCACCTGGGCCATCGAGAACCTGCGGCCCCAGGAGCTCTTCCAGGCGGACTACGACGGCCTGGTGAAAGACATCCTCCAGGCCCAGGAGCTCAACCGCCTGGTGAGCGATCGCGAGCAGATCAAGGAGGAGATCTATCGGGCCCTCAAGGAACGCCCCATCAACGTGGGCGGACCCACCCTGGAGCAGAAGTACGGCTTGGAGGTCGTGAGCTTCGTGCTGCGGGAGACCCGCTTCGGGGACAACCTGGTGGAGGCCAGCGAGGAGAAGAAGCGCCGCGAGCTCATCGCCGAGGCGGAAAACTACGCCGCCGACCAGGAGGCGAGCCGCATTCGCAAGCTCTACGCGGCTTACGTGGAGAGCATCCGGGAGCTCCAGCGGGGGGTGGGGCGGCCCGACGGCTCCACCGACACGGCCCTCCTGGAGTTCCTCAACCAGCAGAAGTGGTCCTCCGCCTACGAGAAACACCAGGCGGGGCAAAACACCGTGGTGATCCAGAACACCGGCGCAACCCCCAGCCTGGCCCTGCCCCTGCCCGCGGCCTCCCCGGCCGCACCCCGCTGACATGGCCAGGCGACTCACCAAGGAGATCCGCACCGTACGGCTCCCGGAGCGCCGCATCCGGGAGATCGAAGAGCTCGTGGCCTCCTGGCCGTACGAGACCAAGGCCTTCCTGCGCGCACGCCTGAACCAGTTCACCCCTCCCTCGGGGCTCGTCCACGCCGCCGTGGAGGGCCTGCTCTCCCTCTTCTACCGGCCCCGGGAGCAGGGCTTCGCCATCCTCAAGGACCCCCAGATCCTCACCGACTGGCAGCGCCGGTTCGAGTTCTCGGGGGAGACCTCGCCCCGGGCAGCCTGGAACCGGATGCTCGAAAAGGAGCTCTCGGCCAACGACTACACCTACCTGCTCGCGCTGCTCAACCGGGAGCTCACCGACGTCCACGTGCCCTCGGCGTTCCAGGACCTCCTGGAGAAGATCTACCGGGTCCACGTGCGCAAAGAGTACCTGGCGGACCCCGAGGTACCCAAGGCGCCGCTCCTGCTCGTCGTAGGCCCCAGCGGCGGCGGCAAGACCGCGACCACCACCGAGGCCCTCGAGGCCGTGGTTTTCCGCCACGAGATCGTGCCGGAGGTGGACCTGGGGAAGAAGCGCGCCGATGTCCTGGCCGACGAGCCCTTCTGGCGCACCATCGAGGCCGTGGATCCCACCCTGGCCCAGGAGATCGCCCGGCGCCGGCGCCTGAAGCTCTACCGGTTCCTCTCCGCCACCCCCCTGGTCCGGCGGCTCTTCCAGAAGCACATCGCCCGCCACCTGGCGGAGCTCCAGGAGCGGGGCGTCCCCGTGGACTACGCGGTGGTGACTCCCAACGACTACCAGACCGCCCTGGCCGGCGAGCCGGGCAACTACCTGCGCAAGGCCCTGGGGGACCCCCGCCGCACCTCCATCCGCCACGTGGAAGAGGCCCACAGCGCCTTCGGCCGGGTGGAGAGCCGGTCGAGCTCGGTCTCGAGCCAGCAGCAGACCCTGGTGGACACGGCCAACATCATCCTGGACGAGATCATCGACGGCCAGCGGGACTGCCTGCTCGTGGCCACCACCGACCAGCCCGAGCGGTTCGACCCGGCCATCTACCGCCGCTTCGCGGAAAAGGGCCGCATCGTCGACGTCTCGGAGTTCTGGAAGGGGCCGGACAACCTGCGGGAGATCGTGCGGCTGGAGCTGCGGCGCGCCGACATCCGGGTGGGTGCGGCGCCGCCCGGCCCCCTGCCCCCCGGAGTTTCCTACCTCTCTCCCGCGGAGCTCGACGAGACGGTGGAGCGCCTCTACCCCCTGTTCCGGGAACGGGCCCTCAAGGTCACCCCTTCCTACGTGCGCAAGCTCGTGCGCTCCATCGTGGAGCTGCGGGGCGAGCTCCGGCCCGGGCACCTGGACGACGCCCTCCTGGTGCGCACCGCCTTCGAGCAGGTGGCCCGCAACGCCCATGGGGACCTCTACAAGCGGGTCGTGGACCGGATGGACCGCAGCGTACGCTGGGAGCAGTACGTGGGCGCCGTGAAGGACCAGTTCTCGGAGCTCGCCATGAACTGCCTCCACTACGGGGTGAGCGACGAAAAGGGGCTGGTGCTGGCGGGCCCCCCGGGCAGCGGCAAGACCTTCCTGGCCCGGGCCTGGCTGAGCGAGAACCCCGACGTGCACGACCTGGCGGTACGCCCCTCGGACCTCCAGGACCCCAACAACCCCATCGACGGCACGGTGGCGAACCTGGAGCACGTCTACGACATCGCCAAGATGATCGCCCCGGCGGTGGTCTTCATCGACGAAGGCGACGCCCTGGTGCCCCGCCGCAGCGCCGCCGGAGGTGCTCCCCAGGACAAGCTCACCAACACCTTCCTTGCCATCGTGGACGGCGAGGTTCCCCTGAACCGGGTCTTCACAGTTCTCACCACCAACCGCCTGGACATCCTCGACCCGGCGCTGGTGCGCTCCAAGAGGCTCAAGGCCCTGGAGGTCTCGGGGCACCTGCGCAGCGCCGACATCGCCGAGATCGTGGCAAAGAAGCTCGCCGGCATCCCCCTGGCCGAGGGCCTGGACCCGGAGCGCCTGGAGGAAGCCGCCCGCTCCGTGTGCAACACCCCGGCCGACTACGCCGCCTTCGTGGACAAGGCCCTGGCGCTGCGGGCCACCGAGTGGGAGGTGATCGGGCGGCTGCGGGAGCTCGCGGCCGCCCTCCCCGAAGCCCGGGAGAACTTCGTCAAGTTCAACCTGCGCATCCTCGGGAGCATCCTGGAGGCCCTCGGGGCGCCCCAGACGGTGAAGACCCGCCTGCGGGCCGAGCCCCTGGAGTTCCTGCGGCACTGCGACGAGGTGCTGGCCCTGGTGGGACCCGACCGGCACAGCGGCCAGTATCCCCTGGCGCCCTCCCACCTCCAGGCGGCCCGGGAGGAGCTGGGGCAGAGCCCCACCAAGAAGGGCAAGGTCCAGCTCGATCAGTTCCTCGAGGCGGAGCTCAGCCAGGAGCCCCAGGTGGGGTTCATCATCGGCGCCGGCGCGAGCGAAGTGGCGGGGGTTCTCCTGCCCATCGCCACGAGCCTCGTCTACAACCTCTCGGAGGAAAAGGTCCTGGTGACCGGAGCGGTGTCCTCCTCGGCGCCCAACGCCGCCGAGATGGACATGGCCGTACAGATGACCCAGCAATCGGCCCGGGAGGCCCTGACCCTGGTGGAGAACTACCTCCAGGGGCTCGTCCCCCGGGTCAACGCGGCGCGGGTGCTCGGCGAGTTCCTGGACAAGTACACCGTGCACCACCAACTGCTCTCGGCCTCCTACGCCGTGGGCGGGCCGTCGGCGGGATACGCCCTGGCCATCAACACCCTCTCGGCCCTGCTCCTGCTGCCCGTCTACAACGACTTCGGCATCACCGGGGCCCCCTGGACCAAGGGGGTGCGGCGGGGAGAAGTGGGGAGCCCGGTCCTGATCGGCGGGCATCGCAGGAAGGCGGAAAAGGTTCTCCAGCATCTGCGAAGGATGTACCTGCCGCTTCAAAACTATAAAGACCTGGAACCAGACTTCCTCGCGGGGTACTGGACCCAGGGCAAGGACGTCTTGGCAGTCACCCACTTCGGGGATCTGGTCGCCGAGGTGCTGTGGCTCGGGGCAGAGCACCACGAGGCCCTCTCGGGCCTCATCGCGGCGCGCATCGACTACAAGCTGCGCAAGCACCGGGGAGAGGTGCCCCCTCCCGGAGCCAAGCAGCGCATCCTCTCCCGCAAGGCCGAGCTCAAGGCCGCCCTGGAAAAGGAGCTCGGGCGCCGCCTGGAAGCCATCCGCCGCTATCTGGAGAGCCCCGAGCGCGACCCCCACCTCTCGCTGGAAGAAATCTTCCGCCGCAACCGCCGCCTCCCCCTCTGGGGCCTCGGGCGCCTGCGCGCCCGCAAGACCCGGGAGGAAAGGGAGTAGGGTTCCCGGTTCCCGGTTCCCGGTTCCCAGTTCCCGGTTCCCAGTTCCGGGTTGAGATCTCGACCGGGAACAGCGGC
>JBFLZB010000228.1 GCA_040756475.1 Thermodesulfobacteriota bacterium | reverse complement strand
GGGGGAGATGCCCTCTAATCACCGCGGATTGCGCGGCGGAGCGGAAGGGTCCCCCGACCCCGCCCACCACCCAGGTGGCGGATCGCGGGAACCCGGCGCCTTGCGCTCCGGGGGGGGAGATGTCATCCTACCGCCTCGCGTCCCGGGTCCGGGCGCGGTCTTGTCTCTGCGCGCATCCACGCGCGCCCCACCTCATGCCAGGAGGGATCCGATGAAGAAGTACCAGTGCACCATCTGCGGCTACGTGTACGACCCGGCCAAGGGCGACCCGGACCACGGCGTTGCGCCGGGCACAGCCTTCGAGAGCCTTCCCGACGACTGGACCTGCCCGGACTGCGGCGCCGAAAAGGCCATGTTCGAGCCCATGTAGCCCGATGGGACCCGTGGAGATCGTACCCGGCATCCGCTGGGCCGGAGTGCTCGACCCGCAACTGCGGGTCTTCGACGTCATCATGCGCGCCGAGCACGGCACCACCTACAACTCGTTCGTGGTGGAAGGCCGGGACAAGGTGGCCGTGATCGAGGCGTCCAAGGGGAAGTTTGCGGACGTCTACCTGGAGACCCTCGCCAAGGCGGTGGACCCGGCCCGGATCGACTACGTGGTGCTCAACCACCTGGAGCCCGACCACTCGGGCGCCCTGGGAGCGCTGCTGGAGAGGGCCCCCCGAGCCCGGGTGGTGGTCTCCAAGGCGGGGCGGGTCTTCGTGCAGCACATCCTGAACCGAGACGTGAACCCCCTCACCGTGGGCGACGGCGACCGGCTGGACCTGGGGGGAAAGACCCTGCGGTTCCTCCACGCGCCGTTCCTCCACTGGCCCGACACCATGTTCACGTATGCGGAGGAGGACGGGGTGCTCTTCCCCTGCGACTTTCTCGGGGCCCACTACTGCGACGACCGGCTCTTCGACGACCGGGTCGACGACTACAGCGACGCCTTCGCGCACTACTTCCGGGTCATCATGCGGCCCTTCAAGGAGCATGTGCGCCAAGGGCTGGGAAAGATCCGCGACCTGCCCCTGCGGGTGGTCTGCCCGAGCCACGGCCCCCTGCTGCGCGCGGGGATCGCCGGTTGCCTGGAGAAGTACCGGCAGTGGAGCGAAGAGCCGCCCCGGGGCGACCGCAGGCGCCTCTTGGTGCTCCACGCGAGCTCCTACGGAAACACCGCCCGGATGGCCGAGGCGGTGGCCCGGGGGGCCGAGGCCGCCGGGGCGCAGGTGGCCGTGCGCAGCCTCCAGGGGCTCGACCTGGAAGTCCTGCTCGACGAGATCGAGGCGGCCGACGCCCTGGCGGTGGGTTCCTGCACCATCAACGGCGACGCCCTCGAGCACGTGTGGGCGCTGTTCAGCGCGATGGCCACGATCAAGGTCAAGGGAAAGCTCGGCGCGGCATTCGGCTCGTTCGGATGGAGCGGCGAAGGACCCAAGATGATCTCGGACCGCATGCGGGGTCTGCGCTTTCGGGTGCCCGAGGAGCCGGTGCGGGTGCAGCTCGTCCCCACCGCAGAAGACCTGGCCGCCTGCGAGTCCTTCGGGATGCGCCTCATCGAGACCCTGTAGGGCCTCGTGATCGAAGACGCCGTGGAGACAGGGCGGAGCCTCACGCTCCGGGCGCCGGCCAAGGTGAACCTCTTCCTCGAGGTGCGCGGCCGGCGGTCCGACGGCTACCACGACCTGCGCATGTTCCTGGCGGCGGTGAGCCTCTTCGATCGGCTCGAGGTCGAGGCGCTGCCCGAGGAGGGGCGCATCGAGGTAGAGGTGGAAGGCGCGGCGGGGGTGCCGGGGGGCGAGGAGAACCTCTGCCACCGGGCGGCCCGGATCTACTTTGCAGAGAGCGGCGTCCGGGGGGGCGCTCGGGTGAGGGTCGCCAAGAGGGTTCCCGCGGGGGCCGGGCTGGGGGGAGGGTCCAGCGACGCCGCGGCGACCATCCTGGGCCTGGAGCGCCTGTGGCACCGGCCGCTTTCGGCGGCCGCCAGGGCGCGGTGCGCCTTCGGGGTAGGGGCCGATGTGCCCTTTTTTTTCGCCCGGGGACCCGCGTGGGTAGAGGGGATCGGGGAATCCGTCACTCCCGCGGCCCCCTTCGAGCCGCTGTGGCTCGTGCTGGTCCACCCCGGCGCGTTTCTGTCTACGGCACGGGTGTTTTCGCTCCTCACTCCGGGGTTGACATCCCCCGGGGCGGCCCATACCATAGCGCAGTTCAATTTTCGGGGGTTTGTCGAAGCCCTTCGCAACGACCTGGAAGGAACGGCTCGGGGGCTGGAGCCGAGGGTCGGAGAGGCCCTGGACCTCCTGGGGGCCGCCGGCGCGGCGGGGCGCCTCATGTCGGGTTCGGGCTCGTCGGTGTTCGGCCTGTTTCCCGGGGAAGAGGCGGCGCGCAGGGCCGGGGCCCGGCTGGAACGGGAAGCCGGAAGCCGGGGCTGGCGGGTCGACGTGGTCCATACCCTGGCGCCGGGTGCGTTTCCGTTTGTCGCGTGACGTTCGGACTGGGGCGTAGACAAGCGGTAAGTCACCGGATTTTGATTCCGGCAATCGGAGGTTCGAATCCTCCCGCCCCAGCCAATTTCCGATCCTCCGAGCGGAGCACCCGCGCTCCTCGAGACCATCGATGCACAACGTTCGCATCTTTACGGGGAGCGCGAATCGCCCGCTGGCTGAGTCCATCGGGCGACATCTCGGATTGCCCCTGGGCCGGGTCACCTGCAAGACCTTCAGCGACGGCGAGATCGCCGTGGAGATCGAGGAGAGCGTCCGGGGTTGGGACGTGTTCGTGGTCCAGCCCACGTGCCCCCCGGTGAACCACCACCTGATGGAGCTCCTGGTGATGATGGACGCCCTCAAGCGGGCGAGCGCCAACTCCATCTCGGCGGTCATCCCCTACTACGGGTATGCGCGGCAGGATCGAAAGGTCCACCCGCGGGTGCCCATCACGTCCAAGCTGGTGGCCGACCTGCTGACGGTGGCGGGTGCCGACCGGGTGCTCACGGTGGACCTGCACGCGGGGCAGATCCAGGGGTTCTTCGACATCCCGGTGGACAACCTCTTTGCGGCGCCCGTGCTGCTCGACGACTTCCGCAAGCGCTTCCAGAAGGACCACCTGGTGGTGGTGAGCCCCGACGCGGGGGGGGTGGAGCGGGCCCGGGCCTTTGCCAAGCGACTGGATGCGGGCCTGGCCATCATCGACAAACGGCGGGAGAAGGCCAACGTGAGCGAGGTCATGCACATCATCGGCGAGGTGGAGGGCCTGGACGCCATCCTCCTGGACGACATGGTGGACACGGCCGGCACCCTCACCAACGCCGCCCGCGCCCTCAAGGCCAACGGGGCGCGCAGGGTCTACGCGGCGTGTACGCACTCCGTGCTCTCGGGGCCGGCGGTGGGGCGGATCGTGGACTCTCCCCTCGAGGAGCTCATCACGACCGATACTGTTCCCCTGGGGCAGGAAGCCGCAGGGTGCGGAAAGATTCGGGCGCTCACCGTGGCGCCGCTCCTGGCGGAGGCCATCCGCCGGATCACCGAGTGCGGCTCGGTGAGCTCGCTCTTCGTCTAAGATCGTCTACGACAAGATCCACCTTTTGAGCGATTCGAGAAAGGATGTTGCCATGCGCACCGAAGTCGAGTTCGCGGTAGAGGCCAAGGCGACCGCGGGAAAGGGGGCGGCCCGGAAGTCGCGGGCCGCGGGCAAGGTTCCCGGCGTGGTCTACGGCCCGACCCTGGAGCCGGTGATGATCACCTTCCGGGAGCAGGACCTGGCCAAGGCGCTCTCGACCCCCGCCCAGCGCAACGTGTTCCTTCGCCTTCGGTCCGGCGACGCGCGCATCGACGGCATCCGTGCTTTGGTCAAGGACCTCCAGGTCCACCCCTTGAAGCGCGTATTCGTCCACGCAGACCTCTACAAGCTCGACCCGGAGCGCCCCATCCACGCCACGGTGCCCATCCGCATCCTGGGCACGGCCGCGGGGGTGAAGCTCGGGGGCATCCTCCAGGTGGTCCGCCGGGAGCTGCGGGTGGTGTGCCTGCCCGACCACCTCCCGGAGTCCGTCGAGGTGGACGTGACGAACCTCATGCCGGGCCACTCGATCCACGTGTCGGACCTGCCGGTGCCCGAGGGCGTCCAGGTGCTGACCGGGTCGAAGCTGGCCGTCTGCGCCGTGATCGCTCCCTCGAGCACTGTCGAGGAAGCCGCGGCCGCAGCGGCCCCGGCGGGCGAGGCGGCCCCCGCGGCGGAGTAGGAGGGCGTGGCCTGCCCGGGCCCCGCGTGGCTCGTGGTCGGGCTCGGCAACCCGGGGGCGCGGTACGAGGCTACCCGACACAACGTGGGGTTTGCGGTTTGCGAGCTTCTCGCGCGGCGATGGGGAGCGCCCCCGTGGCGCGGGGCGTGCCGGAGCCGGGTGGCCGCCGCGCGGTGGGAAGGTCGCGACGTCCTCCTCGCCGAGCCCCAGACCTACATGAACCGCAGCGGCGAGGCCGTGCGGGAGCTGGTGGGGCACGCAGGCGCGGAGCTCGGGCGTGTCTTGGTCGTCCACGACGATCTGGACCTGCCCTTCGGGCGCCTGCGGATCCGAACGGGAGGGGGCGCGGGCGGACACAACGGCCTGCGCTCCGTCCTGGAGACCCTGGGCACGGGGGACTTTCTCCGGCTCAAGGTGGGCATCGGCCGGCCGGAGGAGCCGGCAGGGGTGGTGGAGCACGTGCTCTCCCCCTTCTCCCCGGGAGAGCAGGCAGAGCTCCCGGCCCTGGTCGAGCGGGCGGCCCAGGCCGTGGAGACTATCATCGTCGAGGGGCCCTCGCGGGCCATGCACCGTTACCACACATGACCTCGGGATGCAGAGGGAAAGGGAGGAACGCATGGAGAATCTGATGGTTTGGACCGTTTACGCACCCTTCTTCGGGGTGGCCGGGCTGATCGTGGCGGGCCTGGTGTACTCGTGGATCAAGAACCAGTCCGAAGGCAACGAGCGGATGCGGGAGATCGCGGGCTTCATCCACGAAGGAGCCATGGTCTTCCTCCAGAGCGAGTACAAGATCCTCGCCATCTTCATCGCGGTGGTCTTCCTTCTGCTCTTCTGGCAGATCCACCCCATGACGGCCTGGTCCTTCCTCTTCGGGGCGGCCTGCTCCATGCTCGCCGGTTTCTTCGGCATGAAGGCGGCCACCCGGGCCAACGTGCGCACCTCCGAGGCCGCTCGGGAGTCGGGCATGGGCAAGGCCCTCTACATGGCCTTCTCCGGCGGCGCCGTCATGGGTCTTTCCGTAGCCAGCCTGGGGCTGGTGGGCCTGGGAACCCTGTACTACTTCTTCGGGACCCCCGAAGCCGCCCTCTACATCAACGGGTTCGCCATGGGCGCCTCGTCCATCGCGCTCTTCGCCCGCGTGGGCGGCGGCATCTACACCAAGGCGGCCGACGTGGGCGCCGACCTGGTGGGCAAGGTGGAGGCGGGCATCCCCGAGGATGACCCCCGCAACCCCGCGACCATCGCCGACAACGTGGGCGACAACGTGGGCGACACCGCGGGCATGGGCGCCGACATCTTCGAGTCCTACGTGGGCTCGGTCATCGCCACCCTGGCCATCGCGGCCACGAGCGCGGTGATTCCCGCCGAGCAGAAGCTCGCCTACATGGCCTTCCCGATGCTGGTGATCATGGCGGGCCTCATCGCCAGCGTCATCGGCGTCTTCTCCATGAAGCTCCTGGAGAGCCAGGGTCCGGCCAAGGCGCTGCGCAACGTGACCTTCGTCTCGGCCATCCTCCTGGTGGCGGCGGCCTACGGGATCGGACAGGGCCTGGGCCTTCCCACCGGCGTCTTCTGGGCGGTGGTCTTCGGCCTGGTGGCCGGCATCCTGATCGGGCTCACCACCGAGTACTACACGGCGGCCAGGCCCATCATCCGGATCGCCGAGGCTTCCCAGACCGGGCCGGCCACCAACATCATCACCGGGCTGGCCGTGGGACTGGAGAGCTGCGCCATCCCCGTGCTCTTGATTGCCGCCGCGATCTTCGGTGCCTTCGAGATGGCAGGGCTCTACGGGATCGGCATCGCGGCCGTGGGGATGCTCTCCACGGTGGGCGTCACCATGAGCGTGGACGCCTACGGGCCCATCGCCGACAACGCGGGCGGCATCTCCGAGATGGCCCACCTGGGACCCGAGGTGCGAGCCATCACCGATACCCTCGACGCCCAGGGCAACACCACCGCCGCCATCGGCAAGGGCTTCGCCATCGGCTCCGCGGCGCTGACGGCCCTGGCGCTCTTCGCAGCCTATCAATCCGCGGCCGGCCTGGCGGTCATCGACCTCAGCCAGCCTCGGGTCATCATCGGGCTTCTCATCGGCGGGATCATCCCCTTCCTGGTGGGCGCCATGACCATGACCGCGGTGGGCGACGCGGCCTACGAGATGGTCAGCGAGGTCCGCCGCCAGTTCCGGGAGATCCCCGGCCTCATGGAGGGGACGGGCAAGCCCGACACCGCGGCCTGCGTGGCCATCTCCACCAACGCCGCCCTCAAGCGCATGATCGTCCCCGGCCTCACCGCCGTCATCGTCCCGGTGGCCGTCGGGTTTGCGCTGGGCGCCCAGGCCCTGGGCGGGCTCCTGGCCGGCGCCACGGTGACCGGCGTCCTCATGGCCCTCTTCATGGCCAACTCGGGCGGGGCGTGGGACAACGCGAAGAAGTACATCGAGAAGGGCGCCCTGGGAGGCAAGGGCAGCGACGCCCACAAGGCCGCCGTGGTGGGCGACACCGTGGGCGACCCCTTCAAGGACACCTCCGGGCCCTCCATGAACATCCTCATCAAGCTCATGAG
>JBFLZB010000227.1 GCA_040756475.1 Thermodesulfobacteriota bacterium | reverse complement strand
CGACCTGCTTGCGGTACTCGGTGTTCTCCGGGTCGAGGGCGCGCAGGATCTTCCACTCGATGAGCGCCCGGGCGAGCTCGTCCTTGTGGAGGAGATCCAGGGCGCGGTTTTCCCGCTCCCGCCGTCGGGGGACGGCGGGAGCGGGTGTCACGGGTATGGGGGGTGGGGCGGCCGGGGGGGCCTCCACGGCCGGGGGCGGGGGAGCGGGCGCGGCGGGAGGGGGGCCGGGGGGCTCCTCCCGAATGGGGCGCCGCAGGGGCGCGCAGGAAGCCAGGAGCGCCGCTCCCAGGCAGACCAGAAGCCGGAGCCAGGCGGTTGCGCTCACCGCAGACTCTGGGGGCGGAAGACGTCGAGCTTCTTGCGAAACGCGGCCAGGTCGTCCTCTCCGTACACCATGGTGCGCCGCAGGAGGTAGGGGTAGGCATAGAAGGGGTTGCCCCCGGACTGCACCGTGGCGGCCATGCGGTAGTCCGTGCCCCGCAGTGCGGCGATGGCCAGCTCTCCGGCGTCGCCGTAGGGGTACGCAAAGGTGTGGAGGGGAACGCCCAGGTTGCGGCGAAGGGCTTCGGTGGGAACGGAAATCTCGGCCGTCACCCGCTCCCGAAAGGCCGCCGAGTCCTCGGAGGCCGCAGGGTAGGCGAGATTCGAGTGGGCCTTGGAGTGGGGCTGGACGTCGACGAGCCCCGAGTCGATCATCTCGCGCATCTGGGGCCACGTGAGGGCCGCCCGGGCGTTGACGAAGTCGGTATATACGAAGATGGTGGCGGGAAAGCGGTACCGTTTCAGGATCGGGAAGGCGATTTCGTAGTTCGATCGGTAGCCGTCGTCCATGGTGAGGACCACGGCGCGTTCGGGCAGGGGACTCCTGCCCTCCAGGAAGCCGGCCAGGGCCGCCAGGGGGATCACCCGGTAGTCGTTCTCGGCCAGATACCGCATCTGGGCTTCGAAGGCTTCGGCCGAGACCACCATGCGGGCCTGCTCGTCGCCGAAGCGGTGGTAGCAGAGGATGGGCACCGTCTGGTACCCGTCGGTGCGCACCCCCGACGGATTCAGGGGAACCAGGGGAACGACCACTTCCTGCCCGGGAGACAGGCGCCGGGTCCGGTTGAAGTCGGCAACGACCCACCACCGCTCCGCGTCCCCCAGGTAGTGGGCCGCCAGCGAGGCCAGGGTGTCGGCCGGACCGGCCCGAAGGATCACGAATTCGCCGTTCTGGCCGAGCACCTGGGGCGCTTCGGGCGGGGTGGGCTCCGGGAGGGCCGGCTCGGGCGGCGGCAGGCGCACGGGCGGGACGGGCTCCAGCGCCGCGGGGGCCTCCTGCACGGGAGGGTGGCGCACCGCCGAGGGCGGGGGGCAGCCCGCCAAGGCCAGCAGGAGCGCGACCGCGAGGAGGACGTTACGAGGGGGTTGGTGGCTGTGCCGGAGCATCCGAGTCTTCTTCGCCCCCGCCTTCCCCCTTTCGCTGGAGAACGTCGGCCATGCGGTCGAAGGCCAGGAAGAGGCGGCCGAACTCGTCGTTTCGCTGCACGCCGATCCGGTGGTCCAGGTTCCCCTCCGCGATTTCCCCCAAGGCCGAGATGGTCACGCCGATGGGGCGCGCCAGGAGCTTTCCCAGGAGGTAGGTGACCGCCATGGCCGCAGCGATGGTGACGGCCATGAGGACGACCAGCATCCAGACGGTGGACTGGGCCACCCGTTGGAACGGGGCCTGGGGCAGGCCCAGGCGGACCCGGCCGATCTCGCGGTTCTGGAAGGTGACGGGGGCCTCGAAGCTCAGCACCTTCGCGCCGCTCACCTGGTGCAGGGCGACCGCCACGTCTTCCTCGTCGGGGAGCCGGACCGCTCCCTCGGGGGTCCGGTGGGGCTTGCCGAGCTCGTCGGGCACGTTGCTGCCCCGCACGACGCCGCGGTGGTCGAGGATCTGGAGGTAGGAGAAGTCCTGCCGCGCCACCACGTCGGAGACGAAGAGCTCGATGGAGACCCAGTCCTCGCTCAGGACCGGCACCGCGCTCTCCACCGCGATGAACTTCACCAGCGAGCTGCCGCTGGCCACGAGCTGGCCGAACATGAGCTGGTACTGCTTGCGGTAGATGACCGACCCGCTCACCACCATGGCGAGCGCGACCACCACGGCCATGGCCACCGTCCACTTGACCCGCAGGGGGATGATGTGGGGCAGGTCTCGGGTGGCCTCGCTCTCTTCGAGCTCCTTGAGAACCTTGATGAGGGCGTCGGTCACCTCCTGGCCGCTCTGGTAGCGTTTCTCCGGCTTCTTGGCGAGGAGCTTCTCCACCAGCCGCTGGAGCGAGGGCGGCACGGTGGGCGCCAGCTCGGCGATGGGCCGGGGGCTCTCGGTGGCGATGCGGAAGAGCAGCGTGCCCAGGGTGTCGGCGTCGAAGGGCTTCTGCCCGGTGAGGAGCTGGTAGAGGATGACCCCCAGGGAGAAGAGATCGGACCGGGCGTCCACCGTCTGCCCCAACACCTGCTCGGGGGACATGTACTGGGGTGTGCCCAGGACCTCGCCCATCTGGGTCTGCTGGGTGGCGTCCTTGTTCTCCATCCGCGCGATGCCGAAGTCCATCACCTTGATGGTGCTGCTGTTCTTCAGGCGCACGATGTTTCCGGGCTTCACGTCCCGGTGCACGATGCCCTTCTGGTGGGCGTAGGCCAGGGCCTTGGAGAGCTGGATCCCGTAGGTCACGATCTTCTTGAGGGAGAACGCCTCCCCCGAGCGCATCACCTCGTCGAGGGGATCCCCCTCCAGGTACTCCATCACGATGTAGGGGCGTTCCCCGATCTCGCCCACATCGTAGACCGTGGCGATGTTGGCGTGGGAGAGGATGCCCGCCGCCTTGGATTCGCGCAGGAACCGGACCCGGTACTCCGGGTCGGAGCAGCGCTCCTCCCGCAGCACCTTGATGGCCAGGGTCCGGTCGATGGAGGGATCGTAGGCCTTGAAGACCTCGGCCATGGCTCCCTGCCCGAGCTTCTCCTGGATGCGGTAGCGGCCGATGGTCTCGAACATGGCGCGGGCACTCCCGAGCAGGGGTGGGAGGAACAGGGGTTAGGCGATCACCTCCGAGAAGCGGCCCGTGCCGATGTACTTGAGCCGGGGCCCCCCTTCGCCGAAGGCGAGGACGTCGCCCTCCTGCAAGGGGGTGGGAGCCGCGATCGGCTTGCCGTTCAGGAGCGTGGCCCGGCTCTCGGTGAGGTCGCGCAGGAAGTACTGCCCCTGCTGGAAAAAGAGCTCGGCGTGGGTGCCGAAGACCCGCGGATGGTCGAGGACGAAGTCGCTCGAGGCGTCCCGGCCCAGCTTGACCGCCGGCTTCTTGAACGACTGGATGGATGTGCCGTACTGGATGGTGTAGGGCGCGACCTCGCCCCGGGCGGCGGGCGCGGGTCGCACGGCTGCCGGGGTTGGGCCCGGAGGGGGCGCAGCAGGTGCGGCCGGCCGGGGCGCCGGGGAGTACGCGGGCGCAGGCCGCGTCGCCCGTGGGGCAGCCTTGACCGCCGACAGGAAGCTGACCTTCGGCCCCCCCTCGGCGAAGGTGAGGACGTCGCCCTGCTTCAAGTAGACGTTGTCGGCCGGGCGGCCGTTGACGAGGCACCCGTTGGGGCTGAGGTTCACGAGGAGGAAACTGTTTCCCTGACGCCGGATCTCCGCGTGTTTTCGGGAGACGATGCGCAGGTCTGCGGGGAAGGTCACGTCTGCGTCCCGGCTTCGCCCGACGGTGATGACGGGACCCGCCGGCTCGTCGATCTGCCCCTTGCGCGGCCCCTCGATGTGGACGATTTGGACGGCGATCTCCGTGGCAGCCATGCTCGGCGCGTCTCCTCCCGCGCGGGGCGCCTGGGCGTCGAAGGAAGCCCTTTCCGCAGACCCGCGCCGCGCCCCGGCATTCTTGCACTCCGGACGAGCGGAGGCAAGCGCGGGCTGGGCCCGGGGCGAGTCCCTTTCCTTCCGTGTCGTTCTTCGAGCCGCAGACGTCCTCACTCCCCGGAACGTTCGAGCCTTCGACGGTATGAACTCTGCATGTCACGCCGGCGTAGACACGGGATGCCAGACCCTCGAAAATGAAATGGATGGTCTATCCTGACCATCCCACTTGGCCGGCCGCCGGCCCGGTCCCGCCGGTGGGGGGGCCTGCATCGAGGTGCGGCGCCGCAGTCGCCGCGAGGAGCGCACATGGAAGCCAGGAAGCCCCTTCCGGAGCAGGACGACGCGCGGGCGCTCGCCGCCCGGGTAGCTCAGTTGGAGGAGCTCAACCGCGACCTCATGGGGATGATCGAGAACTCCTACGACGGTCTGTGCATCGTCGACGGGGACAGCCGGCTCCTCCTCCTCAACCCGGGCTTCGAGCGGGTGATGGGGCTCGACGGCAAAGAGATCCTCGGGCGCCGCACGGCCGACCTGGTGCGGGAGGGGTTCTCGGACACCTCGGCCTCGCTCAAGGTCATCGAGACGGGGATGCCCCAGACCGTCATCATCCGCACCCGGGCCGGGCGGCAGGTGCTGAGCACCGGGGTCCCCATCTTCGGCCCGGACGGGAAGGTTTCGCGCATCTACTGCAACCTCCGGGACATCACCGATCTCACCCAGCTCAAGGAGAAGTACGAGCAATCCCAGAAGCTCATCTCCCGGTACCTCATCGCGCTCCAGGAGGCCAAGCAGCAGGCCATCGAGGAGCATCTCGTGGCCCACAGCGCCGAGATGCGTCAGATCATCGACATGGCCTTCCGGATCGCCCGGGTCGACGCCACGGTGCTCCTCCTGGGGGAGTCGGGGGTGGGCAAGGAGAGGGTGGCCCGAATGATCCACGAGGCGAGCCCGCGCGCCGAGGCAGGCCCCTTCGTGAAGATCAACTGCGGGGCCATCCCCGCCGACCTCCTGGAGTCGGAACTCTTCGGGTACGAGGCCGGCGCCTTCACGGGTGCGAGCCGGGACGGAAAGCTCGGCTACTTCGAGGTCGCCGACAAGGGCACCCTGCTCTTGGACGAGGTCGGAGATCTCCCCTTCAAGCTCCAGGTGAAGCTGCTGTCCGTGCTCCAGGACAGCGAGATCACGCGTGTCGGGGGGACCAAGCCCAAGAAGGTCGATGTGCGCATCCTCGCCGCCACCAATCAAGACCTGGAGAAGATGGTACGGGACGGCGTGCTCCGGGAGGACCTCTACTACCGGTTGAGCGTCGTGCCCGTGGTGATCCCGCCCCTGCGGGAGCGGAAGGCCGACATCCCCTTCCTCCTGCATCACTACCTGGAGACCTACGGCCGCAAGTACGCCATCCCCACCCGCCTCGACAAGGAGGCGCTGGAGGCCCTGTGCCGGTACCGGTGGCCCGGCAACGTGCGGGAGCTCGCCAACCTCATGGAGCACCTCGTGGTGGTGGCCCGCGAGCCGCTCATCCGGCCCGAGCACCTCCCCCGCAAGTACCGGGGGGAGCCGGAGGGGGACCGGGAGGAGGAAGGCGGAGGAACCCTTCCCCTGCGAACCGAGCTCCGGCGCCACGAACAAAGGATCATCCGCCGGGCGGTGTCCCGTTCGAAAACCCTCGAGGAGGCCGCCCACGGCCTGGGGATCAGCCTCTCCACCCTCACCCGCCGCCTGCGCATGGTCAGGTCTGACGGGCAATCCTGACGCACCCCGCCAAGGCCGTCCGTTCGCCGTTTCTTTCGCTTTGCGCGGACGGGTCATGGTCAAACCTGACCTGCCCGCCTAGCCGGCCGGCACCCCACGGGCTCGGAAACCGCGTTCTAAGACGCGGGCACATCCATTGCAAAGCCTCCGCGAAACGCCCCGGGGCGTCGCTCGGGGCGGTCCCCAGCATCTCCCGGATCGGACCGCGTTCGGCGCCGGCGGTGGCCGGCGAGCTCGCCCCACGAAACCCGATGAACGAAGAGGAGAAGAACAATGGGCAGACTGGCTAACGGTGCACTCGTGGCGCTGGGGCTCCTGGGACTGGCGGGAGCGGCCTGGGCCTCCCCCGTCACGTTCCAGTTCGCCACCTTCATCCCGCCCAACGAGCCGGGTACCGAGGTGGGCCTCTGGATCGAGAAGGAGCTCAACGAGACGTCCGGGGGTAGGGTGAAAGCCCAGTACTTCCACAGCGGACAGATGGGTGACGCGATCGAGATCGCGAAGAAGGCCAGCATGGGCACCCTCCAGGCCGCCTTCTCCCCCAGCACCAACACCCCCGACCTCGACCCGAAGTACGGCATCGCCACCCTGGCCTACCTGATGAACTCCTACGAGAAGTGGGAGGCCTTCCGCCAGGAAGATGCTCTGCGCGACGAGCTCTTCCTCTCCCCGCGGAGCAAGGGGCTGCGGTGCCTCGACTTCTGCTACTTCGGCCTCTACGGGCTGGCCACCACCAAGCCGGTCAACACGCTCACCGACCTGCGGGCCATGAAGATGCGCACCACCCAGAACCGCTACCCCCTGGCCTTCTGGAAGGCGTTTGGCGTGAATCCGGTGACCATGGCCTGGGGCGACGTGATCCCCGCCCTGCGGCAGGGGGTCATCGACGGCACCGACCAGACCCGAAACGTCGTGCGCCTGCGCCTGGCGGACGTGACCAAGAACTTCACCGCCACCGACCACATGGTGGGGCTCTTCTTCTTCATGGTGAACGAGCGCTGGTGGAACGGGCTCGACCCGGAGATCCGCGAGCTCATCGCCGGCGTAGTGGAGCGCAACTTCGCCAAGGCACGGCAGCAGAGCATGGAGCTGACCCAGACGGCCGTCCCCGAGCTCGAGAAGCAGGGGGTGACGATCATTCGCCTTCCCGCCGACGAGATGGAACGGTTCAAGGCTACCCAGCGCGACGTCTGGAACCAGTTCGAGGGGGAGATCGGGAAGGATTTCCTGGCCAAGGTGAAGGCCTTCTCCGAGAAGCACTGATCGTTGCTCCCGCGGGCCCTATGGCGGGGCGAGCGCCCCCCCACCGCCCAATGCC
>JBFLZB010000226.1 GCA_040756475.1 Thermodesulfobacteriota bacterium | reverse complement strand
ACCTGGTCCATGCGGCCTCCGGCGTGATGGGGGTACAGCACCCCGTCGAGCTCCACCGACTCCGCCCCCGGCCCCGTGAACTGTCGGGCCGGGGGGCGCCCGAAGCGCTCCTGCGCAGGCCACCGGTACTCTGCCGACCGCTGCAGCCGCTGGTACGCCGCGGTGGACACGGCAAAGAGAAAGCCCCCCAGCGCCAGCATCACGTGGGGCGAGCTCTCGGCCCACAGCTCATCCGCCATCGTAGAGCGCTCCCCGGGCCCGGGCCGCCGCCTGGGCCTCGCGGCTGCGCAGCACCCGGGCAATCTCCTCGGCGATCTCCTTGGCATCCTTGCCGGCGCCCTGGATCACGATCTCCCCCTGGAAGGGGGCGTTCACGGTCACCTCCCCGCCGCCGCGGGCGGCGGCGGGGGGCAGCTCGGGCCACGACGGCGCCGGGCCCGGAAGGGAGGCCGCCGCCACCGGCGCCGCGGCCAGCGCCGTACCCAGGGCGGCGGCGCGCACCGTGCGGCCCGGCGTACCGGCCGTCGTGCTCTCCCCCCCGAACAGCCGGCCGGCGAAGCTTCCCAGCACCTTTCCTGCCCGGAAGAGCAGCCCCAGGGGGGAGACCGCCAGCACCTTCCCGAGAAGGCCGAGCTTCTCCGAGACCCACGCCACCCCTGCCGCGAAGATCTGCTTGATCCCCTCCCACGCCGCGCCCAGGGCCGCCTTCACCGTGTCCCAGTTCTTCCACAGGGCCACGCCGGCGCCGGCCAGCAGCCCGATGCCGGCAATCACCCAGCCGATGGGGCCCAGCGCGGCCCGCCACATCACCCGAAACGCCGTGCCCACGGCGCCGGCCGCGAGCGTCACGGCCACCGAACCCGCGGCCCAGGCTTTCTGGGCAACCCCGAGCGCCCAGGTCGCCCCGGCTGCCGTCGCCGCGCCCGTGCGTACGAGCGCCAGGGCGGCCCCCACGGCGCGAGCCCCCACCACGGCCGACAGCCACGCCCCCTTCACGAAGGTCCAGGCGTAGCCCAGGCCGATGGCCGCCACCTTCCCGGCCACGAGCCCGGCGGTAGCCCCCACCACCACTCGGGTGAGCCGGGGAAACCGCTCGGCCGCCGTGGCCGCACGCGTGGCGAACCAACCCAACGCCCCGCCCACCGCGTTGACCCCGGGCAGCAAGATCGTGCCCAGGGCCACGCCGAGCTCGGCCGTGCGGTTTTGGAGGATCTTCATCTGCCCGGAGCTCGACTCCAGAAAGCGCCGGTAGCTCTCCTCGACGAGCCCCTTGCTCCCCTCGGCCACGTCGCGCTGGGCCTCGCGCAGCGTCGCCAGGTTCTGGCCCAGAAGCACGATGCCGCGCTGCCCCTCTTCCCCAAAGGCCTTCTGGAGGGCGTCGATCGTCTCCTGGTCGAGGTCTGCGAAGCCGCCGATGGCGTCGGAGAGGTTTTCGAGCGTGCGGACGAAGTCCAGGCCCCCCTTGGCGTCGCGGGCGAGCTCGAAGCCGAGCTGCTCCGAAGCCCCGGAGAGCTTCCGAAACGAGGCGGCCAGCGCCGTGCCGGCCATGGACCCCTGGAGGCCCGCGCTGTTGAGTGCCCCAATCAGCGTCACCCCCTGCTCGAGCCCCACGTTGAACTGGGTGAGCGCCGGGGTGGCGTATTTCATCGACTCGCCGAGCTGGCCGAAATCGCGGATCTGGAACTTGAACTGGGTCTTGGTGAGCAACTCGCCGATGCGGGCGAACCGCTGCCGGGAGTCGCCCTCCAGGCGCGACCCCAGGTTGTTGAACACCGTGGCCATCACCTCGCCCACGCCCTCGGCGGCGCCGTTGGTGACGGTGGCCACCTTGGCCACCAGCTCCGAGCCGATGCGCGCGGCCTCGGCGTCGAGCCCGGCGGAGTTGAGGGCATACTGGATGTCGAGCACCTCGGCCGCGCCCGAGAGGTTGGTGCGGGCAAAGGCCAGCGCCTGCTTGCGGCTGGCGGCCAGCGCGCCGCCCAGATCGGTGGCGCTCACCACCGTACCCAGGCGCACCATGGAGGCCTCCAGGTCCATGGCCGCCTTCACCGGCGCCCGCAGCGCCGCCCCCAGGGCCACGGCGTCGACGAGCTGGGTGCGCAGGGCGCTTCGCCGGTCGAGGTTTGCCTGTCGCCGGCTCATCGCCTGGCCCAGGGCCTCGTACCGCGTTTTGAGCAGCGCCACCGCCTTGCCCAGGCGCTCCTCCTGCCCCTTGAGATGGGTGGTCGCCTGGCCGGCGGCCTGCATCGCGGCCCGCACCTGGCCCAGCGCCCGGCGCTTGTCGTCGAGTCTCTCCCGGGCCTTGCCCAGCTCCTGGCCGGCCCGGGCGAGCTCGTCGCGCATCTTCCGGGTCGGCGCCGGCGTGGTCGCCAGCGCCGACTGGAGCGAGCGCACCTTCGACCGCGCGGCCTCGAAGGCGACGCCGGCCTTCGCCACGTCCTCTTGGGCCTTGCGAAACCCCGCGATACGGCGGGTACTCGCATCGAGGGCCTTGATCGTGCTCCCCAAGGTGTTAAACTGCTTCTCGGCGCTGCCGATCGCCGCGGTCAGCGTCGCGCCCACGGTACCCGTAATGAGCACGCTCACTGCAAAGGCTTTGCTCATGGACGCTCTCGCTCACTCCCGTCGTGAAGCCCGGCGCGACCTGGCTGCTTGGGGCCTGACCGGACTCGGCGGCGGCCTGCTCCTCGTGTGGTTCTTCCGCCAGAGCGGCGCGCTCGCTACGCCCGGCCTCGGCCTCACCGGCGTCGCGGTCATCGGCGCCTTGTTCGGCGCGCTCCTCGCCCCCGTGCTCCTGCCCCTGGGCCGGCTGGCCGCTCGCCTCTTCATCCGCTGAGCTTTTCAGCGCTTCGGATACACCGCCGGAATCGTTGCCAGCCACTCCAAGAGCTCTTCCGCGGCCATCTCCATCAGCTCCTCGTACCCCCACCGCGTAAATCGGTTGAGCTCCAAGACCGCCCGCCTCAGCTCGGCAGGCGGGGGGACAAAAAACCTTGCAGGACCTCCTGGAGCCGCAGGTAGTCCGCCAGGTCGAGCTCCTCGAGCGTCTTCGGGGTCACCTCGGCCAGGTTCGCCAGCAACCGATGCTCTTTTTCCGCATCGCTGCCGCCCCCCTTCTCCACCGCGAGCCGGTCGCGCACCTTGGGCCGCCGCACCCGAAGCTCCGTCACCTCCACCCCGTCCACCGTCACCGGATGGTCCAACTTGAGCGTCTCCATGTCTCTTCGCCTTTCACGCGGCGCGCGGCACGCGGCACGCGGCACGCGAACCGTTCGGTTACGCCCCGATCGCCGCCCGCATGGTCGCGAGCTGGTCCACGCCGTTGACTACCCGGATCATGTTCTCCAGGTCGATGTGCACCGCCGCCTGGCCGCCGATCAGGAGCTGGTAGTAGCGCCCGCTCACCTGGATCTTGAGCTTCGCGATCTCGCCCGCCTTCCAGGAGCCCATGTCGATCTCCTTCCAGCGGCCGGTGAGGTTGACGATCACCGGGGTGACCACCCCGTCCTTGTCCATGCCCCCTCGCAGCGTGATGTTCACCCAGTTGCCCGGCACCAGGCCCCACATGGCCCACAGCGCCGGGTCGTACTCCGAGAGCGTGAAGCTGCACTCGAGCTTCTCCATGCCCATGTCGATGTCCACCGGGGCGTCCATGCCCCCGGCGCGGTACTCCTCGGTCTTGATGGTGAGCTTCGGGAGTTCCACCTCCTCCACGCGGCCGGCGTAGCCCTTGCCGCCCACGAAGAGGTTGAAGTTCTTCAGCACGCTCGGAAGGCCCATGGCATAACCTCCAGTTCTTGGGGTCTAGGGGCTAGGGGCTGGGGGCTGGGGGCTGGGGCCAGTCCCTGGTCCCTGGCCCCTGGCCCCTGCCGTTAGAACACTTCCTCGAAGTAGTCGTTCACCAGCCGGCTGCGGAAGGTCACGTGCTCGGCCGGGGCGGGCGGGGTGAAGTCGAAGTCGAAGAACACCTTGCCCGCGGCCAGGTTCTCGGGGGTGTTGAGGTCCGGGTCGGCCCAGCACGTGCCGCCCAGGATCGCCCCCTGTGCCTGGAGCCGGCGCAGGTAGGCGTTGACCCCGGCGGTCACGTCTTCGAGGTAGGTCTTGGAGATGTTGCGGTCCACCGCCCACAGGTGGGCCCGGAGCAGGCTCTCGTGGATCATGTCGGCCGTGCGCACCACCGAGAGGAAGGCCCACTTGGGATCCGACGACAGCGTGCGGTTGCCCCACAGCCGGAAGCCGTCGTGGCGAATGATGGTGGTGACGTTGCCCTCGTTTAGCAGATTCGCCCGGGCGTTGGCGTCGCCCAGGGCAAAGTCCACCGGGCGCGTGGTGCCCACGATGCCGTACATCTCGCGGTTCGAGGGGCTCCACCAAAAGCCCCGCTCCGCGTCGCTCTTGGCGATCATCCCCGCCGCCCGGGCCGAGGCGGGCTGCGTGGTGAGCGCGCCGCCGGTGCCCACCACCTGCACCCCGGGGTCCACCACGTACACGCGCTTGGAGCCGAAGTCTCCCGCCCAGGCGAGCGCCGCCGCGTCGTTGGTGTCGGGCCCCTCGGCCACGATCACCGCCCGCAGGCGGTCGGCGATGCCGAGAAGCTCCGACACCACGGGGTTGGCGAGGTAGGTGCCCGGGTTGAGGGGGTCCTCGGGGCGCTCGCCGGTAAAGCCCGGCACGATCAGGATGCGGGGCGCCACCCCCACCACCGTCTCCGCCGCCAGGAAGGCCTGCACCCCGGTGTAGGCGCCGGTACCGGCGTCCACCCCGCCGAGCACGTTGGCGAGCGTCTCTTCGGCGCCGGCCCCCTCGGCCACCCGCACCACCACCACCACCGCGCCGGCCTGGTCGAAAATGGCATCGAGCGCCGCGGGCAGGGTGCCCAGCCCCGTGCCCACCGTGTCGAGCCCCGCGGCCTCGCGGCGGCTGCCGGCCACGAGCACCGGGGTGTCCAGGGGAAACTTCGCGGCATCGGCGTTGGGCGCGGTGCCCACGATGCCGATCACGCTCGAGCGCACCGTCTGGATGGGGCGCGGCCCGCTGTCGATCTCCACTACCTCGACGCCGTGCAGGAAGGTCTCGGCCATGACGCGTGCTCCTTTCGTTGGGCTGCCGGACGTGCCCAAAGGGTCCGACAGGTCAGACAGGTCCGAAGTCGTCTAGCTCACGATGCCCGTGTGCTCCCCGTCGGGGGCGCCGCTCGTGGTCGTGACCACGGCGTGTTGCTGGATTTCGTCGATCACCCCCTGGCAGAAGGCCAGCAGATACGCGTCCGCCTTGGCCGCCGCGCCCGCGGCGCCCCCCGCGCCCGAAAACTGCTCGGCGGCCAGCGCGTCCATGCGCGCCTGGATCTTCGCCGCCATGCTCGCCGCCGTCAGTGCCATCGGCTACCCCCCCCTATCCCTTCGACGCCCGCACGTCGGCGGACAGATGCAGGTGCGGCTTTCGGATGAACGGGCAGATGCAGTCGCCCTGCACCACCCCCTTCACCGCCGAGGCCCCGCTGCCCGCGAGCGAGATCTCCGCCTGCGCCATCACCCCCACCGCCCCGCCCGCCGTGAGCAGCGCCGGCCCCTTTGCCTCGGCCCGCAGCCACCCTCCGAAGCGGTCGTACTCGGAGAACCCCCCGTCGGCGTACTCCACCCGGTGCTTGGTGGCGGCGGAGGCCGGGGCCGGGTGGGCCTGCTGGTACACCGCCGGCAAGACCACCGCCGCCGCGAGCTCCCCCGAAGGGGCCAAGAGCAGCACCTGCTCCCCGGGCTCGGGGGCCCACCAGTCGCGGTCCGGGCCCGCCCGCCGCGTGAGCCACGGAAGCCATGCCGTCAACAGCTCCCCCGAGCGCACCCGCACCCGCGCGGCCCCGGCGTCGAGCTCGGCCACCGTGCCCAGGCGCAGCAGGCACCCCACCCGCCGCTCGAGCTCGGCCACGCGAAAGGCGAGGTCTTCTCTCACGTCCGTGCCCGTCCGTGACGGTCCGTGCCCGTCCGCGTGCCGTCGCACCTCACCGGGTCACCTCCACGTAGTCTGCCTCGTGGGGCAGCCCGATCTCGGGGGAGAGCCCCGCCCACACCTGGGTGGGAATCACCCCCTCGCCGTCCCACACGCTGCTCCCCAGCCGCACCTCCTGGACCCAGCTCACCACCCACACCGCGTAGGTCGCCACATCCGGCTTGAAGTCGCCGGGCTCGATCCGGAGCTCCCGAGCCGGGCTCGCCGCCACCCCGAAGCGCCCCGCCGCGTACACCTCGCGGGCCACCGCCGCCGCCAGCGCGAGCGCCGCGCGCTCGGGGCTCACCCCCGGGGCCGTGGGCGCGCGATCCAGCACCACCGCCGCCTCCAGCCGCACCACAAGCGCCAGCTCGTCGGTACCCGGGTCGGGCGCCGCCGTAACATCGGCCACATCCACCAAGAGCGCCGGGGCGAGAAGCTTCGTGCGTAGCCGCGGGTACTCCTCCACCGTGGCCACCGCGCCCGCCGGCGCCGCGAACGCCGTTCGCAGCCGGTCCACCACCGCCGTAACGAGCGCATCGAGGTCGTTCACGTCGCGCCTTCCCGGGAGAGGAGGAAGTCCACCTCGTGGGCCAGCCGCTCGGAGAACATCTTCGCCGCGGCGGGCTCGTAGCGGGGCAGGAGCTCCTCCATGTGCTCGTCGATCGGGATGGTCATCTTCACCACCGGAAAGCGCTGGGACCCCTTGCCGAAGGTCTTGCGCGTCCACACCTTCTCGGGCTTGTCTCCCTTGCCGTAAATCCGGGCCAGGAAGGCCCGCTCGAAGAAGTGCCGGCCCACGCGGGTACCTCGGGCGCTTTGGCGCGGCGTGCCGGCCGTAGTTGCCTCCACCGGGTTCAAGCCGATCCACAGCACGGCATAGGCCTCATCCCGGCTCACCGGCCCGTGGCGGCGCCGGAAGCGCGCCTCGAGCCCCCTTTGGGGCAGCGCGGCCCGGGCCGCGAGCTCCCGGGTGTGCGGGGTCGAGAGCCAGTCTCGGGTGCGCCCCGCCGCGCGGCGGGCGGG
>JBFLZB010000225.1 GCA_040756475.1 Thermodesulfobacteriota bacterium | reverse complement strand
GGGCGTGTTGCCCCCCGAGCTCGTGCCGGGGGCCGAGGTGCTCCTCTCCGACGATCTGCGCTCGCTCTTGGCCGTGGCCGACCAGACCTTCGCCGACAGCGAGGGGCGCGAGCACCGGGTGCGGTTTGGTCTGGTGGACTCGGGGTACCGCACCGACGAGGTGTACGAGCTCGCCCGGGTGGCGAAGAAGCTTTTGCCCTCCAAGGGCGTGGAGACCGAGAGCAAGCGCGTGAACCCGCTCACCTACACCGAGCTCGACACCTACCCGGGCACGCGAAAGAAGATTCTCGGGGGCCTCAAACTTGTGAGCTACTCCCCCGACGTGTGGAAGGACGCGCTCTCCCGCCGCCTCCTGGTAGACCCGGGCCGCCCCGGCGCCTGGCACCTGCACGCCGGCACGGGCCCCGACTACCTCTCGCACTTCCGGGCCGAGGCCCGCGACGAGCTCTCGGGCCCCTGGGAGCTGAGGGGCCGGCGCCCCAATCACCTGTTCGACGTGGCCGTGCTCCAGGTGATCGCCCACGAGATGCTGGGGCGGCCCCCGTACCGGCTGTGGGAGCAGTTGGCGCGGGAGCGGGGGGGCCCCTCCGGCGCACCACCGCCCGCTGCCGCCGCCAAGCCCGCCAGCCCGATGGCGGGCCGCCGCGTCAACCCCTTTGCCCGCTGACCCCCTGCTCCGAAGGAGGCCCCCGATGACCGTCACGATCCCCGTCACGACCACCCGCGAGCTCGCCGGCGTGAACTACGACCGCCAGAAGGGGGCCCTGTGCCCCAAGTGCGGCTTCGGGCGCCCGCAGGTGTACACGACCAGGCCGTGGGAAGAGGGGTTTCGGGTGCGGTTCCACCAGTGCCAGAACTGCGGCACGGCGTTCAAGAGCCTGGAGACCGACGGGCTACGAGAGGGAGGCCGCCGAACGGCGAAACAGGGCAGAGGGTAGGCGGGTCGCGCTCAGGCCTGGCGCTTTCGCTCGAGCTCCTTTTGCTGCGCCCGATGACCGTACACGAAGGTGCCCACCAGGCCGCTGACGGCGGTGACCACGGTGGCAAAGCCCCAGCCGCTCTGGCCGGCATACATCAGGGCCATGCCGCCGCCGATGGCGGTGACGGCGAGGAGGAAACCGGCCGCCTGCCCGACGTAGGCCTGGCGGATCTTGGCGCGCACGGCGTCGCCTTCGATGGCGTGGCGGTGTGCCTCCTGCCTCTCTGCCATGGCGAGGATGCGATTGGCCGCGCCGGGCAGGGTTCGTTCGTAGTGCTCGAAGGCGTCGGGGGGTGGGAGCGGCCCGTTGAACAGGGTGGCGGTGAGCTTGGCAGAGGCCAGGTGCTGCGGCGGGGTTCCCGCGGGAGCACCGGAAAGGATGTGGGGCGCGCCCGGAGCCGACGCCGGCTTGACCGGCCTGGATTTCTTCACGGCGCGTCGCGGGTCTGGGCCTCGAACTCGGCCAGGGCCGCTTCGAGGTCGCGCCCTACGGCCTTCCAGTCCTCGGCCAGCGCGCGGCCGTCGGAGACGGCCGGCGACGGATGGGCGTTGAACTGGTCGAAGGTGGCGCCGAGATCGAGCGTGCGGGCCGCTCCTTCCAGGAAAGAGGGCATGGAGAAGAGAAAATCGGTCATGATTTGACCCCGTAGGACAAGAGGAGCGGGCAACTCGAGGTTGTCCGCCGTTCGAGCGAGAGCCTACCGGTACGTATCGACCTCGTCAAGAAACCCCTCGATCCCACCCCCGGCACACTGCGCGAAACGCGCCGCGCAGCGAATGCACCGTTCACAAGCTCGTTTTCCGCTTCCCACGCGGGGTTGCTGGCCGAAAGTTCGTACTAGATTAGTACGCTTGTGATACTAATTTAGTACGAAAACCGTACTAGATTAGTACGGACCCCCTTTTTTCCTCTTCCCCTTCCTGTTTCCCTGTGCGCCATGGCGACGGCGCAAGAGCTCCTCGACGCGGCAAACGCGGCCATCCTGCGGATACTGTCCGACGGCCAGGAGGTGGTGACCGTGGGCGGCCGGCGGTTCACCGAGGCTAACCTGGCCGACCTGCGGGCCTTCCGCGACCAGCTCCAGGCAGAGGTGGGCGCGGCGCGCCGGCCGGGGATCCTGGACCGGGCCCGGCACGGGGTGGTGCGGCGATGAGCGGGGCCCCCGTGACGCTCTTCGGCCCCGACGGCCGGCCGGCGCCGCGGGCATCGGTGCCCCGGGCTCCCTCGGCGAGCTACGGCCGCCACGTGCGGCGCAAGGCCGCCTCGTCGGTGGGCACGCTCGTCACCTGGACGCTCCACTACGTGTCGGCCCGGCTCGCCGAGTACGAGCGGCGCAAGGGCGCCGACCGGGCCATGGACCTCTACGTCAACTCCTCTCTCGCCCACGGCATCCTCGAGGGCCTGGTCACCGATGTGGTGGGCACGGGCCTCACGCCCCAGCCCCAGCCCATGGCCGACTGGCTGGGCTTCGACGCGGCCTGGCAGGAGCAGTGGACCCGCGACGTGTACGCCTGGTTCGAGATCGTGGGGCTCGACTGCCGCCGATGGGCCGACGCCCAGCGGCGGGCGACGATCTACGGCCTGCAGGCCCTGGCGGCCTTCCTCTGGCGGCTCGAAGGGGCGTCGTTCTTCCAGGTGGTCTCGCGTCCGGTCCCGGGCTCGCCGGTCTCCACGCGGCTGCTGCCCATCTGCCCGAGCCGCGTGCGCACCCCCTCGGACCTGGGGGAAGACGAGCGGGTCTTCGATGGGGTGGAGGTAGACGAGCTCGGGGCGCCGCGGCGCATCTGGGTGGCGCCGGCGGCGGGCAGCTCCTACCTGCAAACCTTCTCCTCGGGCGACATGCAGCCCCTGGACGTGTGGGACGAGGCCACGGGGCTGCCGAAGGTGCTGATCGTCACTCGGGTGCGCAACATCGCCGAGTACCGGGAGGACGGCATCCTCACGGCGATCCTCAAGGACATCCGCGACGGCGAGGACCTCCGGGAGGCCGCCTCGATCAAGGCGCTCATCTCGAACACGTTTGCCCTCTTCGTGGCCGAGGAGGGGCCGGGCTTCCCCGGCCTCGACGGCGGCGAGCCGTCGAACCAGGTGCTCTCGTGGGCCGACCGGGTCCAAGAGCTCGAACGGGGGATGATCATCCAGGGCCAGCCCCACCAGAAGCCCACCGAGATCAAGACCGACGCCCCCGGGCCCAACTACGAGATCATGGTCAAAGACATCCACACGGGCCTAGGGATCTCGACGGGCCGGGGCCGCGAGAACCTGATCCGCGAGTACACGAGCTCGTACTCGGCCTCCCAGGCTTCGATGGAGAACGAGGCCAAGTGGAGCGACCAGGACCGCCTCACGCTCGCCGACACGTTCTGTCAGCCCTGGTGGATGTGGACCCAGCTCGAAGGGGTGCTCCGGGGCCACCTGCCGGCCCGCTCGGTCGAGGACTTCCGCCGCGAGCTCTACGCCTACACCCGCACGGCGTGGCTGCGGCCGCCGGTGCGGCACATCGACAAGTTCAAGATCGCCAAGGCCGACGAGACGCGGCTCGGCAACCGCACCACCACGCTCTCGAAGATCTACGCCGAGATGGGCGAGGACTGGCGCACCGCGGTAACCCAGAGCCTGACGGAGGAGGCCTTCGTCCGCCGCGAGCGCAAGCGCCTGAAGCTGCCCGATCCGGACCTGGTGGAGGCCCTGAAGAAGGCTGCCGGCCGCCTGGAGGACGACGATGGCGAAGAATAAGCCGGTCAACCTGCTCGACCTGGTACAGGACCGGGCGTGGGCCATCTACCCGGGCAAGCTCGAGGAGGTCAATGCCCGGATCGTGCAGCTCCTGGAGGGCCAGACCGCGCTCCCTCCGGAGTACCGCGCCGAGCTCGAGGCGCAGGCCCGCACCGGCATGGCCGGCGACGAGGACGACGGCCCCGCCTACGAGGTGCGCAACGGCGTGGCCCTGATCCCGGTGCGGGGCACGCTGATGAAGCGGGCGAATCTCTTCACCCGCTTCTCGGGCGGCACCTCCTACGACCTCCTGCAACGGGACCTCGCCGAGGCCCTGGGCGACCCGGCGGTGGACGCGCTGCTCTTGCCCATCGACAGCCCCGGGGGCACGGCCGATGGGGTGACCGAGCTCGCCCGGTGGCTGCGGGAGCAGCGGGGGCGAAAGCGGATGATCGGCTACGCCGACGGGCTCATGGCCTCGGCGGCCTACTATCTGGGCTCGGCCGTGGACGAGGTGGTGGCGGCCGAGAGCGCGCTGGTGGGGTCGATCGGCGTGGTGCTGGCCCACTACGACTACTCGGGGGCCTACGAGAAGATCGGGGTGAAGACCACGTTTCTTCACGCCGGCGCCTACAAGGTGGCCGGCAACGAGACCGAGGCCCTCTCGGAGGAGGCGCGCACGTATCTCCAGGGGATCGTGGACGGCTACTACCGCCTCTTCGTCGACGACGTGGCCGCCAGCCGGCCGCTCTCGGCCGAGGCGGCGCGCAATACCGAGGCCCGGGTCTACCTGGGCGCCCAGGCTGTGGCAGAGGGCCTGGCCGACCGGGTGGGCACGTTACAGGACGCCTTCGACCTCGCGCGCAAGCGCACACTCTTTGCCATGGGAGGCACGGCGATGCGAAGCACGGCAGAGCTCAAAGAGAAGAACCCCGAGCTGTACGAGGCGGTGTTTGCCGAAGGGCGCGCCGCGGCCCAGGCCCAGAGCACCCAGGCGGCGGAGCAGGCCGCCGCGGCCGCCACGGCGGCCGAGCGGGAGCGATGCCTGAAGATCTTCCGGGCCGACGCCGACCGCACGGTGACCGCCGAGGCCATGGAGAAGGGCACGGATCTCGCCGCCTTCTTCGAGGCGGCCCACGCGGCCGAGAAGGCCGCCAAGGCAAAGGGCCTGGAGGACCTGGGGCGTCGTTGGGCCAGGGCGCGAAGGTGGCCGGGCAGGAGAAGGCCAAGGGGAGCTCCCAGGCGGCGGCCGACTTCCTGGCGAAGGTGAAGGCCCATGAGGCCGAGCGCAAGACGAGCCGGCGCGAGGCCATGGATGCGGTGATCGCCGCCGAGCCGAAGCTGTACCAGGAGTGGCTCGACGCGGGCTGCCCGCAGAGCTGAGAGACCCCTACGCGGTTCCGACCGGCAACGCAAGCAGAAGAGGAGAACATCATGGCTGGCAGCTGGAACGAAGGGCCCAAGACCTACCCCGCCGGCGAGGCCCTCGGCGAGAAGCGGCGCGTGAAGACCGTGGCCGGCGCGGTGGAGTACGCCGACGCCGACGCCCTGGGCGACGGGGTGGCCTGGGAGGGCGCCCAGGCCGCCGGCGACGACGTGGCGGTGCACTGGCTCAACCTGCCCGGCACGGTGCCCATGTGCGCGGCCGGCGCCATCGACCGCGACGCCGACGTCTACGCCGCGGCCGACGGCAAGGTGCAGGCCCTGCCCGCCGCCCCCGGCAGCTACATCAAGGTGGGCAAGAACGTGGGGTACGCGGCGAGCGGCGACGGCGCCATCGCCGAGGTGCTGGTCACCCCCGACGCCGGCACGGTGAAGGTGGTGTCCGGATAACACCCACGGCGGGGCGCGCCCCGTCGCAGGACCAGACGAGCAGGGCGGGCCGAGACGCCGCCCCACAGCGCAAAAGGAGCACAGATCATGAGACCGACCATCGACACCGCCCGGCCCCGTCCCGACATCGGGGTCGCGCTCTCGGAGACCATGGCCGCCGCGCCCGCGATGGGCTTCATCGGGCTACAGCTCTTGCCCGTGTTTCGCACCCCGGTGAGCGAGGGGACGTTCGAGGTGGTCCCGGTGGAGGCGCTGCACAACCTGCGCGACGACCGGCGCAAGGGCGGCGGCCACTACAACCGCGACGAGGCCGAGACCGAGCGGGGGATGTTTCTCACCCGCGACCGCGGGCTCGAGGCGCGCAAGGACCGCCGCACGCTCAAGACCTACGGCAGCGACACCAACGGCGTGCTCCTCTACGAGCGCGTCATCGCCCAGCGCAAGCTCTTCGACGTGCTCCGGGCGGCGGAGAAGCGCATCGCCGACAAGATCATCAACACCACGAACTTCCCCACGCCCCTGGCCGCCGGCACGGCCTGGGACGCGGCCAACTCCGACCCCCGCAAGAACGTGAACGCCGCCAAGAAGTTCCTGAAGGGCAAGGGGGTCATCGCCGACACCCTCGCCATCTCCTGGAACACCTTCATGAACCTCTCGGAGAACGCGGCCATCCAGACCGTGGTCTACCAGCTCTTCCCCGAAGCGGCCAAGAGCGGGCAGGTCACCATCGACCATCTGCGGGTCTACTTCGACCTGCCGAAGATCCTGGTGGGCGGCGCCATGTACAACAGCGCCAACCCGGGCCTCAACGCGACGCTCGCCGAGATCTGGCCCGACACCCACGCCTGGGTGGGCAAGACCAGCGCCTCGGCCGACCTCTCGGAGCCCTGCGTGGGCCGCACCTTTCTGTGGACCGGCGACGGCGCCGGCGGCGACGGGCTGGTGGCGGTGGAGGACTACCCGGACGAGCCGGCGCGCAGCGACATCGTGCGGGTGCGCTGGGACGTGGACGAGCGCCTGCTGGCCACGGTGGACGACGCGAACGCCGAGAAGTCCAAGATCTACCAGGCCTGCGGCAAGCTGATCAGCGGCATCAAGACGTAATGGGCTTTCACGAGGCAGAGACCCGGCTGGCCGAGGTGGAGGTGCGGCGCTTCGGCCAGCCGGTGGCGGTGGCGCCGCTGGACGGCTCGGAGGCCTTCGAGCTCGTGGCGCTCTTCGACGCCGCCGCCGAAGACGAGGCCCTGGGCCAGGCCCGGGGACACCTGGGGGCGCACGTGTTCCACTGCCTGCCCTCCGACGCCGAGGCCCTGGCCGAGGGGGATTTGCTCACGCCGCCCTCGGGCGGGAGCTACGCGGTGACCGAGATCGTCCGGGTGCCCGGGCGGCTGGCCGAAGTGCGGGTGGTGGAGCGGTGAGGCTTTCCCACACCGGGCCCTCGACGCCGGCGAGCATCCCGCCGAGCGACTTCTATGTGCAGATCGACACCTCCGAGGTCGCCCGTCGCTTCGAGCTCTTGCCCGGGCAGCTCGTCCTTGCCGCCCGCCGCGCGGCGGTGC
>JBFLZB010000224.1 GCA_040756475.1 Thermodesulfobacteriota bacterium | reverse complement strand
CCCTGCGGGAACGAGCCGGGATCCCTGCCGGCGTCCCCCCTAGGATCGGCCGAAGGTCCCGAGGACTTGAGAGCCTTTCTTGACGGCAGCCGGCTTTCCGGCGCGCCGCGGTTGCCTCCTGCCTTTTCGCCATCCCCCCAGGCCCCTCGGGATCGGTCGAGCCACCGATGGGCCGCCCGCCGCAGCGGCTGGGACGGGCCACGAGCACCCGGGAGTGGCTATAGGACGATCTCCTCCAGGCTGCGCTTGGGCACGTGGTGGACCCCCTCGGGGTCGCGCCAGTAGCGGACGTCCCCGTCGGGCGGGAGGGGTTCGAGGACGACGCGCTCCGAGGGCTTGCCCAGGGCCAGCACGAGGCGGATGCGCAGGTGGGCAGGGATCTTCAGCGCCTCCCGGAGCCGGTCCTTTTGCACGTTGCCGATCATGCACCCCCCGAGGCCCCTCTCCACGGCCGCCAGGCAGATGGTCTGGGCGGCGATCCCGTCGTCACACCACCAGTCGGTGGCGATCGTCTCGTCCACCAGGAGCACGATGTAGGCGCTGGGCCGTTCCCCGGGCCCGGGGCCCGGCCAGTCCTTGAGGTAGGCGGCCCAGCCCAGGCAGGGAAAGACGGCGGCGTTGGTCTCGGGGTCGGCGCAGAGAACGTACTTCAGGGGCTGGCGGTTGGCCGCCGAAGGTGTCTGGCGGGCCAGGTCCACGAGCTCCAGCAGGGTCTCCCGGGAAATGCGGTGGGACTCGTCGAACCGTCGATAGCTTCGGTTTCGCAGCACCAGATCTCGAAAGCCGGTCACGGGGCGGCTCCTTTCTCCAGCACGGGGACGTAGGGCAGGTCCACCACCGCGCGCCCGTCCTGCGCAAAGGACAGGCGCACCCCGAAGGTCCGGGCGATGGGCCCGAGCTCGTTGAAGAGCCGCAGGAGCTGGTCGCGGCGTCGGTTTCGCGGCACGGTGCGCCCTCCGCGCTTGGGGGTGGCATTCGATCGGTTTCGCCACGCTAGGCCAGCCCCCCGGACTGCGTCAAGGCCGGTCCGGCGACAGCCCAGCCCGGCCCGGGACCTGGATTTCCGTGCTCCCGAGCTTGACACGGAGCGGGAGCGGTCCCTATGCTCGCTCCTTTTCCGGCGGCTTCGTTCTCCGGCGGCCCGACGGGGCGAGCCCAGGAGCCTAGATGGACGATCTAGAGGTTCGCGCACGCGAAGGGTTCCGGGAGGGGGCCCGGGTGTTGGAGGCCTTCGCAGCGGCTGCTCCCGCCCAGGTGGTGGCGGTAGCGCGGGCGGCGGCCGAGGCGCTGGACAAGGGCGGAAAGGTCCTGGCCTTCGGCAACGGGGGCTCGGCGGCCGACGCCCAGCACCTCGCGGCAGAGCTGGTGAACCGCTTCCGGATCGACCGCCCGCCGCTCGCGGCGGTGGCCCTCACCACCGACTCCTCGGCGCTCACCGCCATCGGCAACGACTTCGGGTTCGAGCAGGTGTTCGAAAAGCAGGTGCGGGCCCTGGCCCGGCCCGGGGACGTGGCCGTGGGGATCACCACGAGCGGCACCAGCCCCAACGTGCTGCGGGGGCTCACCGCAGCACGGGAGGCGGGGTGCCTGTGCGTGGGGCTTACGGGAGAGGCTGCCGGTTCCCTCGAGCCCCTGTGTCACCACCTGGTGCGGGTGCCGAGCCGGGAGACGCCCCGGGTGCAGGAGGGACACGCGGCCTGGATTCATGCCTTCTGCGACCTCCTGGACGCGATCCTGTTTCCGGAAGCCAGCGGCCGGGAAACCTTCGGAGCCGGAGCCGCCCGCTGATGGTGCGCCGGCTCGACCCGGCGGGGGCCGTGGAGCCGGCCGGCGTCCACACCTACCCCCTGGCGAGCCGCCCGAGCAAGGTGCGGGCGGCGGACTTCCGGCCGCCCTACCGGCCCGGCGGGAGCGTCGCGACGTTCCTGGAGAGCCTGCCGTCCTTCCTCCAGGCGCAAGACCTCCGGGCGGTGGCCGCCGCGGTGGCCCGGGCCCACCGGGAAGGCAGGGTGTTGGCCCTGGGGCTCGGGGCGCACAACATCAAGGTGGGTCTCCAGCCCCTCTACGCGGACCTCATGGAGCGGGGCCTCGTGACGAGCGTGGCCCTCAACGGAGCGGGGATCGTCCACGACTTCGAGCTGGCCTTCGCGGGCCACTCCTCCGAGGACGTGGCGGCCCAGCTCGGCGACGGCTCCTTCGGCATGGCCCGGGAGACCGGGCAGTGGCTCAACCGGGTGATGCGCGAAGGCCACCGCCGGGGCAAGGGCCTGGGGGAGGCGGTGGGGGAGGCCATCTGGGAAGAGGGCCTGCCCTTTCGGGAGGTGAGCCTCTTGGCCGCGGCCTACCGCCACCGGGTGGTGGCCACGGTGCACGTGGCCCTGGGCACCGACATCGTGCACATGCACCCGGAGGCGGACGGGGAAGCCATCGGCGGCGCGAGCCTGCGGGACTTCCACCGGTTTTGCGCGGTCGTGCGGGAGCTCGAAGGAGGGGTGTACCTCAACGTGGGAAGCGCCGTGATCCTGCCCGAGGTCTTCCTCAAGGCCCTCACGCTGGTGCGCAACCTGGGGCACGAGGTGGCCCACTTCACCACGGCCAACCTGGACTTCGTGCGCCACTACCGCCCGTCGGTCAACGTGGTGGGGCGCCCCACGGGGAGCGGGGGCCGAGGATACCACCTCACCGGGCCCCACGAGCTCCTGGTGCCGCTGCTCTTCGCGGCGGTGCTCGAGGAACTGGGCGACGGTGCCTGAGCTCTACCCCCTCTTCCTGCGGCTCGAGGGCCGCCCCTGCCTGGTGGTGGGCGGGGGCGAGGTGGCGGGGCGCAAGGTGCGGGGGCTCCTGGCTGCCGGGGCGCAGGTCACCGTGGTCGCGCCCGAGGCCGGAGACGAGGTGCGGTTCCTGGCGGGGAACGGCCGGCTCCGCTGGGTGCCCCGGGGCTTCGAGCCCGGGGACCTGGAGGGTATGGTCCTTGCTTTCGCCGCCACCTCGGACCCGGAGGTGAACCGGCAGGTGATCGCCGGGGGGGCGGCCCGGGGAACCTGGGTCAACGCCGCCGACGACCCGGAGGCCAGCGGCTTCCACGTGCCCGCCGTACACCGCCGGGGAGGCCTGGCGGTCGCGGTGGCCACCGGCGGAGCCGTGCCGGCCCTGGCCGCGTGGGTACGCGACCGGATCGCCCGGGAGCTCCCCTGCGGGCTCGAGGAGCTGGTGGAGGTGGCGCGGCAGCTGCGCGAAAGCACGCCCCCCTCGGACCCCAAGCGCTTCCGGGCGCTCTTCGACTCGGGCATCCTGGAGGATCTGGCCCGGGGCGACCGGGAAGCGGCGCAAAGCAAGGTCGCGGAGGTGTTCGGCAAGGGAGAGTAGCGCGGGTTGTGGGTTGTGGGTTGCGGGTTGCGGGTGGCACGTTGGAGCCGGCTTTTCACGTTTCACGTCCCACCCGGTTCCACGCAGCGGGAAACCCGCCTGCGGAGGCGAGATGAACGTCGGGATCCTGAAGATTGCCGTGGCGGTCTACCTGGTCGCCACGGGACTGCACCTGGCCTACGTGGTGGCCTTGAAGCAGGCCGTGCGCCGCTGGGCGGCGTGGGCGACCTGGGGCGCCTTCGGCCTGCACACCCTGGGGATCCTGGTGCGGTTCGTGGAGGCCGGGTACACCCCCATCACGAGCCTCCACGAGGCCATGAGCTTCTTCGCCTGGTGCGTGGTGGGCCTCTACCTGGTGCTCCAGGTGCGGTTCGACCTGCCGAGCTTCGGGGCCTTCGTGAGCCCGATCGCCCTCTCGTTCGTCCTGGCGGCGGTGAGCCTGCCCTCCCAGATCGAGCCCCTGCCCCCGGCGCTCGACTCGTACTGGCTCCCCATCCACGTGATGCTCATCTTCGTCGGCGACGGCGCCTTCGCGCTGGCTGCGGCCGCCGGCGTCATGTACCTGATCCAGGAGCGCCAGCTCAAGAACAAGAAGCGCATGGGAAAGCTCTTCCACCGCCTGCCCAATCTGGAAGTGCTCGACCAGGTCAACTACATGTGCCTCACCATCGGCTTTCCCCTGCTCACCGTGGGGATCATCACCGGTGCCGTGTGGGCCCAGCAGGCCTGGGGCACCTACTGGAGCTGGGACCCCAAGGAGACCTGGTCCCTCATCACCTGGTTCCTCTACGCGGCGCTCCTCCACGGGCGCCTCACGGTGGGGTGGCGGGGCCGGCGGGCCGCCATCTGGGCACTCATCGGGTTTGCCTCGGTGCTGTTCACGTTCCTGGGCGTCAACTTCGTGCTCCCGAAGGTCTTCCCCAGCCTCGAGAGTCTCCACATCTACTACACCGGCTGAGGGATACGGGCTTTTCCATGGAAATTCTCGTCGTCGGCCTGAGCCACAAGAGCGCCCCGGTGGAGATCCGGGAGAAGGTCGCCTTCGCGGCGGACTGCCTCCAGGACGCCCTGCGCGGCGTACGGGGGGTGCCCGCGGTGCGCGAAGGGGTGATCGTGTCCACCTGCAACCGGGTGGAGATCTACGCCGCCGCCCGCAGCAGGGAAGAGGGCATCGAGGGGCTGTTCCGGTTCCTGTCCGCATACCACGCGGTACCCGACGAGGCGCTGCGCCCCCACCTGTACGTGTACGCGGGCCCCGACGCGGTGCGCCACGTCTTCCGGGTGGCGTCGAGCCTCGACTCCATGGTGGTGGGGGAGCCCCAGATCCTGGGCCAGGTGAAAGACGCCTACGAGAAGGCCTCGGAGGGCGCCGCCACGGGGCTCGTGCTCAACCGGTTCCTCCACAAGGCCTTCAGCGTGGCCAAGCGGGTGCGCACCGAGACCCGCATCGCCCAGTCCGCCGTCTCCATCTCCTTTGCGGCGGTGGAGCTTGCCCGGAAGATCTTCGGGAGCCTCGAGGGCAAGCAGGTCCTGGTGATCGGCGCCGGGGAGATGTGCGAGCTCGCGGCCACCCACCTGATGGAAAACGGGGCCAGGGGGGTCGCCGTCACCAACCGCACCCTGGCCCGTGCCGAGGCCCTGGCGGAGAAGTTTGGAGGCCGTGCCCTGGGTTTCGAGGAGTTCCCAAAGCACATCCACGAGTTCGACATCGTCATCTCCTCCACCGGGGCGCCCCACCTGGTGGTGGACGCCGAGGACGTGCGCGCCGCCATGAAGGCGCGGTTTCAGAAGCCCATGTTCCTCATCGACATCGCGGTGCCCCGGGACATCGACCCCCGCATCAACGACCTGCCCAACGTGTACCTCTACGACGTGGACGACCTCCAGGGGGTGGTGGAGGAGAACAAGAAAGAGCGGGCCAAGGAGGCGGAGAAGGCCGAGGCCATCGTGGCGTCGGAGGTGGAGGGTTTCCTGTCGTGGCTCAAGACCCTCCAGGTCACCCCCACCATCCGGGCCCTGCGGGAGCGGTTCGACGCCATTCGCCAGGCGGAGCTCGAAAAGACCCTCAAGGCCTTCGGCGACGGCCTTTCCGAGAAGCAGCGCCGCAGCCTGGAGGCCATGAGCCAGGCCATCGTCAACAAGATCCTCCACGAGCCCAGCATGTACCTGAAGCGCCAGGCCGACGACCCCGAGCTCGAGCTCTCGGTGGACGCGGTACGGCGGCTGTTCGGGCTGGAGGACCCCCACAGCGAGGATCCCCCGTGAAGACCGTGAAGATCGCGACCCGGCAGAGCCAACTCGCCCTCTGGCAAGCCAACTGGGTCAAGGCAGAGCTGGAGAAGCGAAGCCCCGGCCTGCCGGTGGAGCTGGTGCGCATCGTGACCACGGGCGACAAGATCCTCGACGTGCCCCTGGCCAAGGTGGGGGGCAAGGGGCTCTTCGTGAAGGAGATCGAGGACGCGCTGCTCGACGGGCGCGCGGACCTGGCCGTCCACTCCATGAAAGACGTCCCCACCGAGCTCCCTCCCGGCCTGCACCTCGCGGCCATCTGCGAGCGGGAAGACCCGCGCGACGCCTGGTTCTCCAGGGGCGGCGCGTCGTTTCGGGACCTCCCGGAGGGCGCCCGGGTGGGCACCTCGAGCCTGCGGCGCCAGACCCAGCTCAAGGCGCTGCGGCCGGATCTCGTCTTCGAGAACCTGCGGGGCAACGTGGACACCCGGCTGCGAAAGCTCCAGGAGGGGCGCTACGACGCCATCGTGCTCGCGGCCGCCGGGGTCAAGCGCCTGGGGCTCGCCGACCGGGTGACCGAGTACCTGCCCGCGGAAGTGACGCTCCCCGCCGTGGGCCAGGGAGCGGTAGGGATCGAGTGCCGCCAGGCGGACCCGCGCATCAACGCGCTGCTTGAGCCCCTCAAGCACGGCCCCACCTGGACCGCGGTGCTCGCCGAGCGGGCCTTCCTGGCCACCCTCCAGGGGGGCTGCCAGGTGCCCATCGCCTCCTTTGCCGAGCTCCGGGACGGGCAGGTACACCTGCGGGGCCTGGTGGGCAGCCTGGACGGCAGCACCGTGATCCGGGGCTCCCGCCAGGGCTCGCCGGTGGACGCCGAGTCCCTGGGGATCGACCTGGCCGAGGAGCTCCTGGACCGGGGTGCCCGGGAGATCCTGGAAGCGGTCTACCAGCTCAACGCCCCGAGCCCCCAGGAGACCTGATGGCCGGCACGGGTTTCGTCTACCTGGTGGGCGCGGGCCCCGGGGACCCGGGGCTCGTCACCCTGCGGGCCCGGGAGGTGCTGGAGCGGGCCGATGCGGTCATCGTCGACCAGCTCGTCCACCCGGAGGTGCTGGGCTGGGCGCCCCCGAGCGCCGAGGTCGTCCCCATGGGCAAGGTGGGGCACGCCCACCAGCACCCCCAGGGGGAGATCACCCGGGCCGTCATCGAACGGGCCCGGCAAGGCAAGGTGGTGGTGCGCCTCAAGGGGGGCGACCCGGCCGTCTTCGGCCGGCTGGGCGAGGAGGCCGAGGCCATCGCCGATGCGGGCATCCCCCTGGAGATCGTCCCGGGGGTGACGGCGGCTTCAGGCGCCTCGGCCTACGCGGGCATCCCGCTCACCCACCGGGACTGCGCGCCTTCCGTGACCTTCGTCACCGGGCACCGCCGCACCGACGGGGGCCGGGGGCCCGACATCGACTGGAGCGCTCTCGCACGGGCCTCGGGAACCCTGGTGGTGTACATGGGAT
>JBFLZB010000223.1 GCA_040756475.1 Thermodesulfobacteriota bacterium | reverse complement strand
GGCGAGCACCAGATGGGGAGGAAGGGTCCGGGCGAGGTCCCCGATCCGGGCCGCGATCCAGGAGGCGGCGCCGGTGGTCTCCAGGGCGCCTCCCACGGGGATGAGCGCCCCCAGGAGGACGACCACCTGCCAGTCGATGCCCTCGTAGACCTCGGCGGTGGGCAGGACGTTGGCGAGCACCATCACGAGCACCGCCATCACGAGCGCGATGGCCGCCGGGAGGACCCCGAAGGCGATGGCGGCGATCGCGGCAGCGAATACCACCAGGGGTACCAGGGCGCGGCGGGGCTGGAGGTTGAGGCCCCGCTCCGCCAGGGGCAGACACCCCAGCCGGCTCACGGACTGACCCAGGCTGTCGGCCTCCCCCTGGAGGAGCAGCACGTCACCGGGCTCGAGCCGCACGTCCCGCAGCCGGGTGCGGATCTGCTGGCCCTTCCGGGAGATCGCCAGGAGGTTTACGCCAAAGAGGTTTCGCAGCCGCAGCCCCCGCGGGGTGCGTCCCGCGAGCCAGGAGAGCGGGGTCACCACGGCTTCGGCCACCGTCAGGTCGGCCGCTTCCAGCTCTTCGAGCATCTTGGCTGCCTCCACCAGTTCCACGCCCCCCTTGTCCACCAGGGCCTGGATCGCCTTGGAGTCGGCCTTGACCAGGAGCACGTCCCCCGCCCGCAGCACCACCCGGTGCAGGAGCCCCGGGTAGCGCCACCCGCTGCGGATGAGCTGGAGCACGTTGAACTCGACCCCGGCGTCCTCCTGCACCTGGGCCAGGGTGCGGCCCGCCACCTTCTCCCCCTCCGTGATCCGCATCTCGGTGACGTAGTCGGCGATCTCGAAGGGCTCCCCCCCCCCGCTGGCCTTGCGGTCCCGAGGGATGAGCCGCCACCCCACGAGCACCAGGAAGGCAACGCCGGCCACGGCAATGGGCACGCCAACCCACGCGAAGTCGAAGAGGGCGAAGCCCCGGCCCAACGCCTCCCGCCGGAAGCCCGAGACGATGATGTTCGGGGGAGTGCCCACCAGCGTCGTGAGGCCGCCCAGGATGGTGGCAAACGACAGGGGCATGAGGAGCAGCGACGGGGAGTAGCCGGTCTTCCGCGCCGTCGTGATCCCCACGGGCAGCAAAAGGGCCAGGGCCCCCACGTTGTTCATGAAGCCCGAGATGAATCCCCCGAAGAGGCTGAGGGCCGCGGTCTGCCCGGCCCGTGTCTTGGTGGTGGCCGTGACCCGCCGCACCACCAGGTCCACGACCCCCGAGCGCTCCAGGGCGGCGGAGATGGCGAGCACCGCCGCCACCGTGATGACGGCCGGGTGCCCGAAGCCGTAGAAGGCCTCCGCGGGAGGCACGAGCCCCGTGGCGACCGAGGCGAGCAGGGCGCCCACCGCCACCACGTCCACACGCCAGCGGCCCCAGACGAACAGCGCGAGGGCCGCCCCGAGAATCGCGAAGAGGAGGAGCTGTTGGGGGGTCATGGCGAAGCCTGCGGCCGAGCGCTGGCCGTGGAAAGGGGTGTCAAATCGAAGGCGGCGGCAAGGAGCGCCCGGGTGTAGGGCTCCCTCGGATTTCCGAAGACCTCCTCCGCCGGGCCGTGCTCCACCACGCGGCCGTCCTTCATCACGGCGATGTGGTGGGACAGCGCCCGCACCACCTTGAGGTCGTGGCTGATGAAGAGGTAGGCGAGTCCGTGCTTCACCTGGAGCCCGCGCAGGAGCTCCACGATCTGGGCCTGGACCGACATGTCCAGCGCCGAGGTGGGCTCGTCGAGGACGATGAAGCGGGGCTTGAGGACGAGCGCCCGGGCGATGGCGATGCGCTGGCGCTGCCCGCCCGAGAACTCGTGGGGGTAGCGGTCCTGGGCGGCGGGGTCGAGCCCCACCTCCTCCAGGGCCCCGGCGATCAGGTCGTGCCGCTCGGCGGAGGTTCCTCCGAGCCGATGGACCCGCAGGCCCTCTTCGAGAATCTGGCTCACCGAGAGCCGGGGGCTCAGGGAGCCGTAGGGGTCCTGGAAGACCATCTGGAGCTCGCGCCGCAGGGGGCGAAGCTCGCGGGAGCGAAGGCCCTGGAGCTCCTGATCGCCGAAGCGGATGGAGCCCCGGCTCCTCTCCAGGCGCAGCAGGGCCCGCCCCAGGGTGGACTTGCCCGAGCCGCTCTCCCCCACCACCCCCAGGGTGTGGCCGGCCCGCACCCGGAGGCTCACGCCGTCCACGGCCTTGATGTGGGCCACGGTGCGCCGCAAGACACCCTTCTTCACGGGAAACCAGACCCGCACCCCTTCCGCCTCGAGGAGAACGGGAGCATCCTCCGGCCCCGGCTCGGGGCGGCCCCTGGGCTCGGCCGCCAGGAGCTTCCTCGTGTAGGGATGGGCAGGGGCCTCGAAGAGGTCTTGGGTGGGGCCGTGCTCCACCACCTCCCCCTCGGTCATCACGTACACCCGGTCGGCCACCCGGCGCACGATGCCCAGATCGTGGGTGATGAGCAGGAGCGCCATACCGAGCTTGCGGCGCAGGCTCTGGAGGAGCTCCAGGATCTGGGCCTGCACGGTCACGTCCAGCGCCGTGGTGGGCTCGTCGGCGACGAGGAGGTCGGGCTCGTTGGCGAGCGCCATGGCGATCATGATGCGCTGCTGCTGGCCGCCGGAGAACTCGTGTGGGAGCGCGGAGAGCCGGTCCACCGCCTCCGGGAGGCCCACGAGCTGCAAGAGCTCCCGCACCCGCTCCCGGGCGCCCTGGCGGCCGAGCCCCTTGTGGACGAAGAGGACCTCCCCGATCTGGCGCTCCACCGAGTGCAGGGGGTTCAGGGAAGAGAGGGGCTCCTGGAAGATCATGGCGACCCGGTTGCCCCGCAGCTCCCGCAGGCGCGCCGGGGGCGCCCCCAGGAGCTCCTCGCCCCGGAACCGGATGCTGCCCCCGGGGTGCCGGGCGGCAGGGTAGGGCAGGAGCTGGAGCACCGAGAGCGCCGTCACCGACTTGCCCGAGCCGCTCTCCCCCACCAGGCCCACGGCCTCCCCGGGGGCGATCTCCAGGGAGGCCCCCCGCACGGCCCGCACCTCGTTGGCCCCCTGCCCGAAGGAGACGTGGAGGTCCCGGATCTCCAGGAGCGCGCTCATCGCAGGGTCTTCCGGGGGTCGAAGGCGTCGCGCACGGCCTCGCCGATGAAGATGAGGAGGCTCAGCATGACCGCCAGCACGGCAAACGCGGTGATGCCGAGCCAGGGCGCGTGGAGGTTGGCCTTGCCCTGGTTCAGGAGCTCTCCCAGGGAGGCGGAGCCGGGGGGCAGGCCGAAGCCCAGGAAATCCAGCGCCGTAAGCGTCGTGATGGAGCTGTTCAAGATGAAGGGCAGGAAGGTGAGCGTGGCGACCATGGCGTTGGGCAGGATGTGGCGGAACATGATGACCGCGTCGCTCACCCCGAGCGCCCGGGCCGCCCGCACGTAGTCGAAGTTGCGCACCCGGAGGAACTCGGCGCGCACCACCCCCACGAGCCCCATCCAGCTAAAGAGCAGCATGAGCCCGAGCAGCCACCAGAAGCTCGGCTCCACCACGCTCGCCAGGATGATGAGGAGGTAGAGGATGGGCAGGCCCTGCCACACCTCGATGAAGCGCTGGAAGAAGAGGTCCACCGCCCCCCCGAAGTACCCCTGCACGGCCCCCGCCGCGATCCCTACCGCCGAAGACAGGAGCGTGAGGGTCAGCCCGAAGAGCACCGAGATCCGGAAGCCGTAGATGAGCCGCGCCACCACGTCGCGGCCGTGGTCGTCGGTGCCGAGCCAGTTGTCCCTCGAGGGGGGGGCAGGGGCCGGCACCCGCAAGGCGAAGTTGATGGTGTCGTAGCGGTAGCGCACCGGGGGCCAGACCATCCACCCCTTCTCCCGGATGAGCCCGGCCACCTCCGGGTCCCGGTAGTCGGCCTCGGTGGGAAGGAAGCCTCCGAAGGCCGTCTCGGGGTAGGCCTGGATTGCCGGCACGTAGAAGGCGCCTTCGTAGCGCACGAGCAGGGGCCGGTCGTTGGCCAGGAGCTCCGCGCACAGGCTCGCCCCGAAGAGCGCGAGGAAGAGCCACAAAGACCAGTACCCGCGGCGGTTGGCGCGAAAGTTGGCGAGGCGGCGCCGGGTCAGGGGGGTGAGACGCACGGGGGTCACGCCTCCCGGCTCTCGAAGTCGATGCGGGGGTCCACCAGGTGGTAGGTGAGGTCCCCGACCAGGTTCAGGAGCAGGCCGAGCAGGGTGAAGAAGTACAGGGTGCCGAACATGACCGGATAGTCCCGGTTCACCGCGGCCTCGAAGCCCAGGAGGCCGAGCCCGTCCAGGGAGAAGATGATCTCGGTCAGCAGCGACCCGGTGAAGAGCGCCCCCACAAAGGCGCTCGGGAACCCAGCGATGACGATGAGCATGGCGTTGCGGAACACGTGGCCGTAGAGCACCCGGCGCTCCGTGAGGCCCTTGGCCCGGGCCGTTACCACGTACTGTTTGTGGATCTCTTCGAGAAAGGAGTTCTTCGTGAGCATGGTCAGGCCCGCGAACCCCCCGATCACCATGGAGGTCACGGGCAGGGTGATGTGCCAGAAGTAGTCGAGGATGCGCGCGGGCCAGGCGAGCTCGTGCCAGTTCTCGGACACGAGCCCCCGCAGGGGGAACCAGTCGAAGTAACGGCCCCCGGCGAAGAGCACGATCAACAGGATGGCGAAGAGGAACCCGGGGATGGCGTTGCCGAGCACCACCACCGTGCTCGACCACACGTCCAACCGGGAGCCGTCGCGCACCGCCTTGGCGACCCCCAGGGGAATCGAGATCAGGTAGACCAGGAGCGTGGTCCAGAGCCCGAGCGAGATGGACACCGGCATCTTGTCGAGCACCAGGTCCACCACCCGCCGGCTGCGGAAGAAGCTCTCGCCGAAGTCGAAGACGGCGTAGCTCTTGAGCATGCGCCAGAAGCGCTCGTGGGCGGGCCGGTCGAACCCGAACTGGCGCTCGATCTCCCGGATGAGCTCCGGGGGGAGGCCCCGGGCTCCCCGGTACTTGCTGGGGGCCTCACCGGCCCCCGGGGGGGCGTGGGCTCGCACGGCCACGTCCTCCTGCCCTGCCCCGCTCACCCGGGCTGTGGCCTCCACGCCCTGTCCCTTGATGCGGGCGATCATCTGCTCCACCGGCCCGCCGGGCGCCGCCTGGACCACCAGGAAATTCACCACCAGAATGCCGAACAGGGTCGGCACGATCAGGAGGATGCGGCGCAGGGTGTAGGCGAGCATGGGATCGGCGGTCTGCCGCTACGGCACGGACTTGAGGTTGACTCCCCGCGCCTTCAGGGCGGCCTCCCGGGCGGTGTCGACCCACCAGGCGTCGAATCCCAGGGCGTACTTGGGCGCGACCTCGGGCCGCCCGAACTTGTCCCAGTACGCCACGCGGAAGGAGCGGATGTGCCAGTGGGGGATCACGTAGTGGCCCCACAGGAGCACCCGGTCCAGGGCCCGGGTGCGGTGGATCAGGCTCTCCCGGTCGGGGGCCGCGATCACCAGGTCCACCAGGGCGTCCACGGCCGGGTCTTTCACGCCGATGGTGTTGCGGCTGCCGGGCTCGCCCGCGGCGGTGGAGCTCCAGAAGTCCCGTTGCTCGTTGCCGGGCGACAGGGACTGGCCGAACACGTCCACCACCATGTCGAAGTCGAAGTCCTCGACCCGTTTCTGGTACTGGGCCGCATCCACCGTGCGCACCCGGGCCTCGATCCCCAACCGCTCCAGGTTCTTGGCAAAGGGCAGGCTGATGCGCTCCCAGGTGGGGGCGTTCAAGAGGATCTCGAAAGAAAAGGCCTCGCCCTGGTCGTTGCGCAGCTTCTTGTCCCGCACCGTCCATCCCGCCTGTCCCAGCAGATCCAGCGCCTGGCGCAGGTTCTCCCGGATCTGGCCCGAGCCTTCGGTGGCGGGGGGCCGGTACTCCCGGGTAAAGACCTCCTCGGGGATGCGTCCCCGGAAGGGCTCCAGGAGCGCCAGCTCCTCCGGACCCGGGAGCCCCGTGGAGGCGAGCTCGCTGTTGGAGAAGTAGCTCGAGGTGCGGGTGTACTGCCCATAGAACAGGTTTGCGTTGGTCCACTCGAAGTCGAAGGCGTAGGCCAGGGCCTGGCGCACCCGAGGGTCCCGGAAGAGGGAACGGCGGGTGTTCATCACGAAGGCCTGCATGCCCGTGGGCCGCTCGTGGAAGATCTCCTGGCGTATCAATAGACCCTGGCGCGCGGCGGGCACGTCGTAGCCGGTGGCCCAGTCCCGGGCCACGTTCTCCTGGCGGAAGTCGTACTCGCCCGCCTTGAAGGCCTCCAGGGCCACGGTGGCGTCCCGGTAGTAGTCGAAGCGCATGCGGGCGAAGTTGTGGCGCCCCCGGTTCACCGGCAGGTCGCGCCCCCAGTAGTCCTCCACCCGGGCGTAGGTGATGGCACGCCCGGGGTCCACGTTGGCGATCCGGTAGGGGCCGCTCCCCAGGGGCGGCTCCAGGGTGGTGCGGTCGAACTCGCGCCCCTCCCAGTAGTGGCGCGGCAGCACGGGCATCTGCCCCACGATGAGGGGGAGCTCCCGGTTCTCTCCCTCAGAGAAGGCAAACCGCACGGACCGCTCGCCCACCACCTCCGCCCGCTTCACGCTGGCGTAGTAGGCCCGGTAGAAGGGGTGGCCCTGCTCCTGGAGCAGGGCGAGGCTGAAGACCACGTCCTCGGCCGTCACCGGCGCCCCGTCGTGCCAGCGGGCTTCGGGCCGGAGGTGGAACACCGCCCAGGAGCGGTCCGCGGGCACCTCCACGGCCTGCGCCAGGAGGCCATACTCGCTGAAGGCCTCGTCGTCGGAGCTGGTGAGGAGCGTGTCGTAGAGCCCCCCCAGGCCCACCGCGGCGACTCCCTTGAGGTTCAGGTGGTTCAGGGTGTCGAAGGTGCCGATGGCGTGGAGCCGTACCTCGCCTCCCTTGGGTGCGTCAGGAGTCACGTACTCGAAGTGGGGGAACCCGGGCCCGTACTTGGGGGCCCCGTGCATGGCCAGGGCGTGGACGGGCGCCTCGGCGGCGGCCCCGGAGGCGCAGGCCAGGAGGGCGGCCAAGAGAAGGGGGGGCGTCCAGCGGGTCATCGTGAGACCTCCCTTGCGGCGCCGGTCCGCGCGGTTGCGGGGCGGGCACGTTGCCGGACGGATTATGACCGGTGGGGCGGGA
>JBFLZB010000222.1 GCA_040756475.1 Thermodesulfobacteriota bacterium | reverse complement strand
GGGAGCGCGGGCAGCGGGAGGCCAACTCCATCTGGCTCTGGGGCCAGGGCAGGGCGCCCCGCATGGAGTCCTACCGGGAGCGTTTCGGCCTGGAGGGGGCAGTGATCTCGGCGGTGGACCTCTTGAAGGGCATCGCCCGGGCGGCGGGCCTGGAGGCGCCGCGGGTGGCGGGAGCCACGGGGTACCTGGACACCGACTACGAGGCCAAGGTCGCTGCGGCGCTGGAGGCCCTGGGCCGTGCGGACTTTGCCTACCTCCACGTGGAGGCCCCCGACGAGGCGGGCCACTCGGGCAACGTGGCCCACAAGGTGCAGGCCATCGAGGACTTCGACCGCCGGGTCGTGGCTCCCATGCGGGCCGGCCTGGAGGCCCTGGGGGAGCCCTTTGCGCTGCTCGCCCTGCCCGACCACCCCACGCCGATCCCCCTTCGCACCCACACGGCGGAGCCCGTGCCCTTTGTCCTGTACCGGTCCGACGGGGCGGGGGCGGTGCCGGGGGAGGCGTTCACCGAGGCCTGCGCCCGTGCCACCGGGGTGGTGGTTACCGAGGCCCACCGCCTCATGGAGCACGTCCTGGGGAGGGCGCGGCTGTGGTGATCCCCGCCCACTGCCGGGTCATCTACGGCGACACCGACACCATGGGCGTGGTGTACTACGCCAACTACCTGCGGTTTTTCGAGCTGGGCAGGAACGAGTACCTGCGCGCCCGGGGGCTGACGTACCGCGAGGTGGAAGCCGGGGGCGTGCAGCTTCCCGTGACCGAGGCCCGGTGCCGGTACCGCAAGCCGGCCCGCTACGACGACCTCCTTACGGTGGAGACCCGGGTGGCCCGGGCGCGGGGGGCCCGGGTGGTGTTCGCCTACGCCATCCGCGACGAGGGGGGCGAGCTCCTGGCCGAGGGCGAGACGGAGCACGCGGCCGTGGGCCCCGGGGGCCGGCCCCGGCGCCTGTCCCCGGAGGTGATCGCAGTCCTGGCCCCCGAGGAGGGGTGACCCAGAGCGGTCAGCGGTCGGCTGTCGGCAGCTAAAGCCCGAGGGCCGGACGGCCGTAGGGTGGGTGGAAGCGCAGCGGACCCACCGGTTTCGGCTGCCAGCCCGACTGTCCACGCGGGAGCGGAGCCAACCGCCATGCTCAGCGAGGCCGACCTCCGGATCAACCCCACGGTCTACGAGTGGACCGGCCGCACCATTACCCTGCTGCGCAAGGTCCTCAAGGTCAACGTCAAGCTCCACCATGCCCGCGGCCAGCTCGAGGCCGGCGAGATCTTCCTCTTCAACCACTTCGCCCGGTTCGAGACCTTCATCCCCCAGTACCTGATCTACCAGGAGACCGGCGCGCTCAGCCGTTCGGTGGCGGGCGCCGAGTTCTTCCGGGGGGGCGACGCCTTTGCCCGGTACCTCCTGAGCCTGGGCGCCGTGCCCAACGACTACCCCGAGCTGCTGGCCTTCCTCGCGGCCGAGGTCCTGCGGGGCCGCAAGGTCATCCTCTTTCCCGAGGGGGGGATGGTGAAGGACCGCCGGGTGGTGGACCGCAAGGGGCGCTACGCCATGTACTCCCGCTCGGCCCAGGAGCGGCGCAAGCATCACACCGGCGCCGCGGTGGTGGCCCAGGCGGTGGAGGCCTTCCGGCGCACGGTGCGCCGGGCCGCCGAGGAGGGGCGCGAGGACCGCATCGCCCACTGGGCCGAGGCCCTGGGCGTGGACGGCTCCGAGGCACTGCTGGAGGCGGCCCGACGCCCCACCCTGATCGTTCCGGCCAACATCACCTTCTATCCCATCCGCGTCGAAGCAAACTGGCTCCAGCGGGGAGCCGAGCTCTTCTCCCGGGGCCTGGATCCCCGCTTCGCCGAAGAGCTCCTCATCGAGGGCAACATCCTGCTGCGCGACACCGACATGGACATCCGGCTCGGCGAGCCCGTGCAGCCCGAACGCTTCTGGGGCCCGGCCGACCGCTGGCTCCTGCGGCGGGTCGGGGAGAAGGTGGGGTCTCTCGACGGGTTCCTCGCTTCCCGTACGGCGACATCCCGGTGGGACGAGCGGTGGTGGAACCGCAGGGCCCGGCGCCGGGCCCTGCGGGTGCGCGACGCCTACATGGAGGAGATGTACCGAGGGCTCACCGTGAACCTGAGCCACCTGGCGTCGCACCTGATCTTCTCGCAGCTCGAGCGAGGGGTGTCGGGCGTGCGGGCCACCGAGCTCCACCGCACCCTGTACCTGGCCGTCAAGAGGGTGCAGGGGGCGTCCGGGATCCACCTGCACCGCAGCCTGCGAAACCCCGAGGCCTACGGAGGGCTCCTCCGGGGGGAGTGCCCCGGGCTGGACCAGCTCCTCGGAATGGCCGAGGGCCTGGGACTCGTCACCCGGGAGGACGACTGGTACCGGCTGGCGCCGCAACTGCGCCAGGAACACGCCTTCGACACGGTGCGGGTGGGAAACCCCCTAGCCGTGTACGACAACGAGGTGGAGCCCCTTTTCGCGGCCCGGGAGGCCGTGGACCGGGCGCTCCAGGAGACCCCCGGGGTGTCGGAGCGAGAGCTCGCGCTGCTCCGGTTCGACGACGAGGTCCGCTCCTACCGCTGGGACCGGAAGGCCTTTCGCAAGGCGCGCCACGAGGAGATCAATCGGCAGCAGACCGCGACCCGCAGCGGCGAGCCGTTCCTTTTCCTTCCCCACCGCCCGCGCCCCCTCGGGGTTCTCCTCGTCCACGGGTTCACCGCGAGCCCGGCCGAGATGCTGCCCTTCGGGGAGCGGCTGCGGGAGCTCGGCTATCCCGTCCTGGGGGTGCGGCTCAAGGGCCACGGCACCTCCCCCTGGGACCTCCTGGAGCGCAGTTGGGAGGACTGGCTCGCCACCGTGCGCCGGGGCTACGAGATCCTGGCCGCCTTGTGCGGGCGGGTATGCGCCGTGGGGTTTTCCGCCGGAGGAGCCCTGGCCCTGCGCCTGGCCGCGGAGGGACCGGCCGGCCTCGCGGGGGTCGCCGCCGTCGCTCCGCCGCTCAAGGTGCGCGACAAGAGCATGACCCTGGTTCCCCTGGTGCACGGGGCCAACCGGCTCGCGCGCTCCACGGCCCTGATCCAGGGCATCATGCTCTTCCACCGCAGCCACCCGGAGCACCCCGACATCAACTACGTGCACATGCCCATCCGAGCCCTGTACGAGCTCGGGCGCCTCACCGCCGACCTGGAGGACCACCTGGGGGGCGTGGGGTGCCCCGTGCTCCTCGTCCAGAGCACCGAAGACCCCACCGTGGACCCCCACAGCGCCGAGATCATCCGGGACGGGCTGGGCAGCGCCCGCAAGGAGCTGGTCATGATCCCCTCGGACCGCCACGGCATTCTGTACGAAGACGTGGGCAACACCTGGCAGCGGGTGCTGGCCTTCCTGGCGGAGCGGGAGCAGGAGCAGGCGGAGGAACAGGGCGCTTGACGCGGGCCCGCCCCATGGGCAACCCTTGCGATGTGCCTTTGTATGGCGAGACCGGGTCCTGAAACGGGGTCGCCCCGCGCCGCAGCCCCCCGGAGGAGTGCACCCCATGCCTACCATCCTCGTCACCGGCGGCTGCGGGTTCATCGGGAGCAATTTCGTGCGCCGGTGCCTGGAGGCGCTGCCCGGCAGCCGCGTCGTGAACCTCGACAAGCTCACCTACGCGGGCAATCCGACGAACCTGGGCGACCTCGCGGACCACCCGCGCTACCGGTTCGTGCACGGCGACATCTGCGACGGACCCCTCCTGGCCCGGTTGTTTCGCGAGGAGGGGATCGACACCGTGGTCCACTTTGCTGCCGAGTCCCACGTGGACCGCAGCATCGAGGGGCCCGACGCCTTCGTGCGCACCAACATCCTCGGGACCTTCGCGCTCCTGGAAGCCGCCCGCGCCGCCTGGCCCGCGCCATCGTCACCCGTCACCCGTCACCCGTCACGGGTTGGACGCTTCGTCCACGTGAGCACCGACGAGGTATACGGCTCCCTCGGGGAGACCGGCTACTTCACCGAGGAGACCCCCTATGACCCGCGCTCGCCCTACGCGGCGAGCAAGGCCTCCTCCGACCACCTGGCGAGCGCCTACTTCCACACCTACGGGCTCCCGGTGCTCGTCACCAACTGCTCCAACAACTACGGACCCTACCAGTTCCCCGAGAAGCTCATCCCCCTCGTGATCCACAACGCCCTCACCGGCGCCGAGCTCCCCGTGTACGGAGACGGCGCCAACGTGCGCGACTGGCTCTACGTGGGGGATCACTGCGACGCCGTGCTGCGGGTGCTCGAGGCCGGCCGGCCCGGCCAGACCTACAACATCGGCGGAAACAACGAGCGGCGGAACATCGAGATCGTCCACGCCGTCTGCGACCTGGTGGACGCGCAGGCGGCTCCGCTCCCGGGCGGGCAGTCCCGGCGCTCCCTCATCCGCTTCGTCAAGGACCGGCCGGGCCACGACCGCCGCTACGCCATCGACGCCACCAAGGTCCGCACCGAGCTCGGCTGGACCCCCCGGGTCCCCTTCGAGGAAGGTCTGCGGCGCACGGTGGCGTGGTATCTGACCCATCGGGAGTGGACCGAGGCGGTCATGGACGGCTCCTACCGGGAGTACTACCGCAAGATGTATGGGGACCGGGGGTAGCCTCCCATGGCGCGCCTGCCCCGCGTGGCCCTCGTGGGGGCCAACGGCATGCTGGCGGTCGCGGTGAAGCGGCTCCTCGGCGCCGCCGGCAACCCCCCTGCCGAGCTCGACCTGCCCGGCTTCGACGTGAGCGACCGGGAGGCCGTGCGCCGCGGCCTGGGAGAGCTCGGACCCGAGCTCATCGTCAACTGCGCCGCCTACACCGACGTGGACGGGTGCGAGGCCCGGGAGGAGCTGGCGGCGCAGGTCAACGGCCAGGGCCCCGGGTACCTGGCGGAGGCCGCCCGGGAGCTGGGAGCGGCGCTGGTGCACCTCTCCACCGACTACGTCTTCGACGGCGCCAAGGGGGAGCCCTACACGGAGGAGGACCCGCCCAACCCCCTGTGCGCCTACGGCCGCTCCAAGCTCCTGGGCGAGCGGCGCGTGCTGGAGAGCGGCCTCGACAGGTTCTACGTGGTGCGCACGAGCTGGCTCTATGGGCCCGGGGGGAAGAACTTCGTGGAGACCATCGCCCGCCTCGCCGGGGAGCGCGACGAGCTGCGGGTGGTGGCCGACCAGGTGGGATGCCCCACGTACACGGAGGACCTGGCCCAGGCGATCTTCCGCCTGCTGGGGTGGGGAGCGGTCGGCGTGGCGCGGTCCGCGGCCGGCGGGGAGGCGGCCCGGTTGCCCGATGCGACCGGCCCTTGGTCCATCGCCGGCGGAGGCGGTTCGCAGACGCCTCATCCCTTACCCGTCACCCGTCACCCGTCACCGCCCTACGGCATCTACCACGCCTCGGGCGAAGGTTCCTGCACCTGGCACGCCTTCGCGGAAGAGATCGTGGCCCGGCTGCGCGAGGGGGGGCCGGTGCGGGTTCGGGCCGTGCGCCCCATCCGCACCGAAGAGTATCCCGTGGCCGCCCGCCGCCCCTCCTACTCGGTGCTCTCCAAGGAGAAGCTCCGGCGCGCCACCGGAGCCTCCCTCCCCCCCTGGCCCGACGCCCTGCGCCGCTATTTCGCCGTGCGGAGCACCGTTGCCCTCACTCCAACGGACGACGGACCACGGACAACGGACATCTGACTCTGGAGTTCCCATGATCGCCAAAGGAATCGTCCTGGCCGGCGGGGCCGGCAGCCGGCTCTACCCCCTGACCCTGGTGGCCAGCAAACAGCTCCAGCCGGTCTACGACAAGCCGCTCATCTACTACCCCCTGGCCACCCTCATGACGGCGGGGATCCGCGACCTCCTCATCATCTCCACCCCCCAGGACACCCCGCGGTTCGAGGCCCTGCTGGGCGACGGGGAGCGGCTCGGGGTCCGGTTCCGCTACGCCGTGCAGCCCGAGCCCAAGGGGATCGCCCAGGCCTTCCTGGTGGGCGAGGCGTTCGTGGCCGAGGAGCCCGTGTGCCTCATCCTGGGAGACAACCTCTTCTATGGAAAGCTCGGCCTCGACCGCATCGTGCGCGCGTTCGAGGGGGGCGCCCGCATCTTCGGCTACCCGGTCAAGGACCCCGATCGTTACGGGGTGGTGGAGTTCGATCCCCAGGGGCGGGTCCTGAGCATCGAGGAGAAGCCCAGGGCGCCCAAGTCCCACTACGCCGTACCGGGCCTCTACCTCTACGACGGCAAGGTCACGGCGCTGGCCAGGGCGCTCAAACCCTCGCCCCGGGGCGAGCTGGAGATCACGGACCTGAACCTCGAGTACCTGCGGCGCGGAGAGCTCACGGTGGAGCGCCTGGGCCGCGGCATCGCCTGGCTGGATACGGGCACCCACATGAGCCTGCTGGAGGCGAGCCACTTCATCGGCACCCTGGAGGCCCGCCAGGGGCTCAAGATCGCCTGCCTGGAGGAGATCGCCTGGCGGCTCCGGTTCATCGACGACGCCCAGATGGGGCGCCTCATTGCCCAGACCCCGGCTTCGAGCTATCGCGAGTACCTGGAGCGGGTCGCCTCGGAAGGCCGCCTCGGGGAGGGCGAGGGATGACGCTCGTCGAGACCGGGCTCCCCGGAGTGTGGGTCGTCGAGCCCAGGGTGTTCGGCGACGAACGGGGATTCTTCTTCGAGAGCTTCAATCAGCGGGCCTGGGAGGAGGCCACCGGTCTTCCCGGGCGCTTCGTCCAGGACAACCACTCCCGCTCCCGCCGGGGGGTGCTGCGGGGCCTCCACTACCAGATCCGCCAGCCCCAGGGAAAGCTCGTCCGGGTCGTCGCCGGCGAGATCTTCGACGTGGCCGTGGACCTGCGCCCCGGCTCCGCCGCCTTCGGCCGGTGGACGGGGGTGCGCCTCTCCGCCGAGAACCGCCGCCAGCTCTGGGTGCCCCAGGGCTTCGGCCACGGCTTTGTCGTGCTCTCCGAGGCCGCCGACGTCCTCTACAAGGCCACCGACTACTACGCCCCCGAGGCCGAGCGCGCCGTGCGCTGGGACGACCCGCAGCTCGCCATCCGCTGGCCCCTGCCCGCCCCCCCCATCGTCTCGGAGAAGGACCGCCGGGCTCCCTTCCTGGCCGATGCGGAGCTTCCGCCGGCCGCGGCCGGCTGACGCGCCCTTCCCGACCCCCCAACGCAAAGCGGGGACCCCCTCAGGGGTCCCCGC
>JBFLZB010000221.1 GCA_040756475.1 Thermodesulfobacteriota bacterium | reverse complement strand
CGCGGGGGGGAGAGGGAGGGAGGACGCGGCGTGACCTCCCCGTCACCCGTCACCCGTCACCCGTCACGTGGTACCCGGCACCCGGCACCCGGCACGCCAGCAGGCACCGCCGTCTACCTCTGCCACTGCGGCCAGAACATCGCCGCCACGGTGGACGTGGAAGCCCTGGCCGCGGAGCTCGCCGCCTGCCCGGGGGTCTCGGTCGTGCGCCACTACCCGTACCTGTGCTCCCGGCCGGGCCAGGAGCTCATCCGCGACGACCTGCGGGAGGGGCGGGCCGGCCGGGTCGTGGTGGCGGCGTGCTCGCCCCGGATGCACGAGACCACCTTCCGCAAGGCCTGCGCCGCCGAGGGCGTGAACCCCTACCTCCTCTGCCACGTCAACGTGCGGGAGCAGTGCTCCTGGGTCCACCCGGACCGGGATGAGGCCACCTGCGTGGCCCGGGATCTCGTGCACATGGGGCTGGCCCGGGTCCGAGGCCAGGAGCCCCTGGAGGGGAGCGAGGCGCCGGTGGTGCCCGCGGCCCTGGTGCTCGGGGGCGGGCCGGCGGGCCTGGCGGCCGCCGCTTCGCTCGCCCGCATGGGGCTCGGGGTGGTGCTGGCGGATTCCTCCGCCCGGCTCGGAGGCCGGGCCGCCGCCCTGGGGCGGTCCTTCCCCGAGGGGGGAGAGGTGGGGCCGTGGCTCGACGAGCGGGTGCGCGAGGTCGCCGGGCACCCCCGGATCGAGCTTCTCCTGGAGTCCCGGCTCCTGGCCCTCTCCGGCCCGCCGGGGAATTTTCGCGCCGACCTGGAGACCCCCTCTGGCCCCGCGGCCCGCTCCGTCGGGGCCCTGATCGTCGCCACGGGGAGCGGGCTCTACCGCCCGGACCAGCCGGAAGGGGGGCGGCCCGAGCTCGGGTACGGCGCCGACCCGCGCATCGTCACCCAGGAGAAGCTCGAGGAGCTCCTGCGCACCTCGGAGGGCCCGGTTGGAACCGGCGGCGCGCCGGCCCGGTCGGTGGCCTTCCTCCAGTGCATCGGCTCCCGGGATCAGAGCGCGGGGGCCGCCCACTGCTCCCGGGTGTGCTGCATGGTGAGCGTGCGGCAGGCCGAGGAGGTGCGCTCCCGGAATCCCCAGGCTTCCGTCCAGGTGCTCTACACGGATCTACGGGCCTACGCCCGGGGGGCGGAGGAGGCCTACGAGGCCGCGGCCCGAAACGGGGTGCTCTTTCGCCGGGGGAGCGCCTCGGAGGTGTGCCGCAAGGGGGAGCGTCTCGCCGTGCGGTTCGAGGACACCCTGCTGGGGGAGGCCCAGGAGCTGGCCGCGGACCTGGTGGTCCTGGCCTGCGGGGCGAGGCCGGCGCCCGACGCGCCGGAGCTTGGCCGGCGCCTTCGGATCGCCACCGGCCCCGACGGCTTCTTCCTGGAATCCCACCCGAAGCTTCGGCCCGTGGAGACCGCCTCGGCGGGGGTCTACCTGGCCGGCGCCTGCCAGGGCCCCAAAGCCCTCGACGAGGCCGTGGCCTCGGGCCGGGCGGCGGCGGCCCGGGCAGGGGCGCTGCTGCTGCGGGGGCGGATCGACGTGGACCCGGCGGTCGCCGAGGTCGACCCGGACCGGTGCGCCGGCTGCGGCCTGTGCGCGGCGCTCTGCCCCACCGGTGCCGCGGCCCCCGTTGCCCACACCGGCCGCATGGCGGTAGAGCCGACCCTGTGCCAGGGCTGCGGCGCCTGCGCCGCCGCCTGCCCCTCCAAGGCCGCGAGCCTCCGGCACCACCGGGCGGGCCAGGTGCTGGCCGAACTGGGGGCCGCCTGCGGGTGACCCCCGCAGCCCATGGGGGTATCGGGATCTACTGCGCCATCGGTATCGGTATCGCTATCGATCCCGATCCCGATCCCGATGGAGTTCCAGCTGTGGCTCTCATCCCCATCCGGTCGATCCCGTTATCCCGTCGAAGATTCTCCCCTCAGAACACCACCGCCGCCCCCACGTAGGGGCCCGTCTGGGTGTAGTCCAGGAGCACGTCGTCCCGGTCCACGTCGATGACGAAGTGGCGGTACCCGCCCAGGACCTCCAGGAAGGGGAAGGGGGTTAGCGCCACCTCCGCCTGGACTTCCCAGAGGGCGTCCCCCTGGTAGGCGATGCCCACGGCCCGCCCCCGAGCCTCCACCCAGCCCCCCACGAGGCCCACGTGCGCCCCCAGGCCCACCAGGGGAATCGGGAACTGGAACGACTCGGTGACCGATACCCGCCCTCCGGCTCCGTTGACGCTCCCCTCCCCGCTCATTCGCAGCTCTCCGTCCAGGTATTTGACCTGGAGGATGGGGCCCAGGGAGAAGCCGGCGAGCACGTTCTCCAGGTCGATGAGGTCGTACTGGTAGGCGAGGTCGAGCATGGTGTACTCCAGCGAGCTCTCGGCGCGCCCACTCGCGGAGAACGTCCTGCCTCCGAAGACGATCTCCTCCGAGAGCACCTTGCTCCCCGAGTAGTCCACCCGCATGCCGGCCAGGGTTAGGTGGTGCCGGCCGACCCAGAGCCACGCCTCTCCGAAGAAGAAGTTCTCGTCGTCGATACCCAGGTGGTCGCTCGCGTCCACCGTGGTGCCCCGCAGCCCGCTGCCGTCCAGGCGAAACTCTCCGGAAAACTTGGGCAGCCAGTAGGCGGCCTTCGCGCCCACCTCGAAGGCCCAGGCAGCGGGATGGGCCAGGAGGACCAAGGTGAGGGCGAGAAGAGAGACATTCCGTCGCATGGGGGACCTCCTAGGGATTGGGTGGGCGCACACGGTTCGGGGCCTCCTCCTTCATCGACGGGCCGGCGCCTTCCCTTGAACGGGACCGGCCTCGGGGGGGCCCGCCCGGCCTTTGCTCCTGAGCCGCACATCGCCGGCGCCTCAGCCTTTCGCCGCTGAGCTCATGCGCTTCGCGATGGCCACGACCAGGCGCTCCCTGCGGGTGGACCGCAGCCGGCACAACCGCGGCAGCTCCCGGACCGTCTCTTCGACGAAGGCCGAGAGAAGCTCCTTGCCCTCCACCGCGGGCCGCCCTTGCCGCAGCTCCCCATCGATGCGGGCTACGCAGGCCAAGAGGCCGTACTCCCTCAGGCTCAGCCAGGTGAGTCGCCGCAGGAGAAACTCACGGGACGCCACGCCCTTTCCGTACCGCAGCAGCGCCAGGCGAAGCAGCCGGCGCAGCGACCGGCCGCAGCGCCGGGCGAGCGTTAGGGCTCGGCGCAGATCGGGGTCGGGCGAGAGGGCCGAAGGGGGAGGCCACCCGTCCGGGTTGAAGGCCCCCCGAACCAGGGCCATCAGCCGGCCGAGCGCGCCCCGGGGAAGGGCCTCGCCCACGGCGCGCAGGAGAAGCTGCGCGGGGTAGATCGAGTGGATCTCGGTGGTTCCCTCGAAGATCGTCGCGACCCGGTAGTCCCTCATGCGCTTCTCGTAGGGGCTCGTGGCCAGGTACCCGGAGCCCCCCGCCACCTGCATCGCATCGTACAGGGCCTCCCAGGCGCGCGTGGTGCAGAAGAGCTTGCAGTGGCTCGTCTCCAGGGCAACGTTGGCCACCGGGTCCTCCTCGAGCTGGCGGGCCGCGAAGGCCACCATGGCGGCGCCGGCGAAGGCGTTCGCCGCGGCCGAGGCGAGCTTCTCCTGCACGAGCTCGAAGCGGGCGATGGGGACTCCGAACTGGCGCCGGGTCGCGGCGCGCCGCACCATGTCCTCCACCGAGCGTTCCGCCAGCCCCACCCCCGCGGCGCACACAGCCAGACGCCCGTAGCTCAGCACGGTCATGGCGATGCGAAACCCTTCCCCGGGCCGCCCCAGGAGGTTCTCCGCCGGAACCCTCACGTCCTCGAAGCGCACAAAGGCCGTGGAGCTGGCCTTGAGGCCCATCTTGGGCATGTCCTCGCCCACCGTGAGGCCTTCCGCCCCGCGCTCCACCACGAAGGCCCCCATGTACCCGGGCCGATGGCCGGCAAGCTGGGCGAACACGGTAAAGGCGCCGGCGTAGTTGGCATTGGTGATGTAGGTCTTCTGCCCGCTGAGGACGTAGTGGGTGCCGTCGGGGGAGGGTCGGGCGACGGTCTCGATGTGCTTGGCGTCGGACCCCACCCCCGGCTCGGTAAGGGCGTAGGCGAAGAGGGTCTCGCCGGCGGCGCCGGGGGGAAGATGCCGCTGCTTCTGGGCGTGGGTCCCGAAGAGGACGATCCCCTGAATCCCGATGGAGAGGTGGGCCAGGCAGACCAGAGCCAGGGAGAGGTCCACCACGGCCATCCGCTCCACGACCTTCAGGTACTGGGAGAACGGCAGGCCCATGCCCCCGTAGTCCCGGGGCACCGACATCCCGAAGAACCCCAGGCGCCCCATGGCCGCCAGGGCCTCGGGCGGGACCACACCGGCCCGCTCGATCTCCCCGGGGGGGAACTCCTGCGCCAGGCGCTCGAACGCCTCGATCTTCCTGAGGGCCTCCGGCCCCGGCTCTTCGAACCGAAACCCGTCGAAGAGCTCCCGGTCGAAGCTCCCGCGGCTGTGGAGGTCGTGGAGAAAGCTCCGGTGGGCCATGGGTCTCCCCGAGAGTGTCGCGCGGGGCGAAATACCGTGCCTCCGTCGCCAGAGAGGGTAATGGGGAGAGAGCCTCCCCGCAAGACGGCCTCCGGGAAACAGCCTAGGCCCCTTCGAATCGGTATCGGGATCGGGACCGAAGCCGTCCCGGTTTCCGATACCGATAGCGATACCGATAGCGATAGCGATAGCGACACTGGGAGCGATCCCGGTAGCGATTTCCTGCGCGCCTGCGCGGCCGCCGTCCGGCCGCACCCTCACGCCGCACAACATGACCCTTGACTCGGGAGCCCCACTTCCGCTTCAATGCCTGAGCATATGTTCAGACATGCAGGAGCGGCCGTGGAACAGTGCGACGAACGACTCGTGCACCCCGAGGCGGTGGAGGAAGCCCGGCGGGCTCTGGCCGAGGCCCCCGCCGAGGCTCTGGCGGAGACGTTCCGGGTCCTGGGGGATCCCACCCGGGTGCGGGTGCTGCTCGCCCTCTCCCGCCGGGAGCTGTGCGTGTGCGATCTCGCGGAGCTCTTCGACGTGACCCCCAGCGCCGTGTCCCACCAACTGCGCATCCTGCGAGCCCACCGCCTGGTCAAGGCCCGGCGGGAAGGAAAGCTCGCCTTCTACAGCCTCGACGACGACCACGTGCGCACCCTCTTTGCCGAGGGGCTCCGGCACGTGATGGAGGACCGCTTTGCCCTGGCGTGAGTTCTTGTGGGAGGTGCTCGGAGCAAGCTGGCACGTGCTGGCCGACTCCGCTCCCTACCTCCTCTTCGGCTTCTTGGCCGCAGGCGTGCTCCACGCCTTCGTCTCCTCCGAGGGCGTGGCGCGCCACCTGGGGACGGGCAGGATCCGCCCGGTGGTGAAGGCTGCGCTCTTCGGAATTCCGCTCCCGCTGTGCTCCTGCGGCGTCCTCCCCGCGGCCCTTGGGCTGCGGAAGAAGGGGGCCAGCAAAGGGGCCACGGTCTCCTTCCTCGTCTCCACCCCGGAGACGGGGGTCGACTCCATGGCCCTCACGTACGCCCTCATGGACCCGGTGATGACCGTGGCACGCCCGGTGGCGGCCTTCGCCACGGCCGTGGCGGCGGGCACGGCGGAGAGCATCTTCGGCCGCGACGAGCCGAGCCCCGAGCCCCCGCCCTCCTCCTGCGGTTGCCGGGAGCACTCCCCGCAGGAGTCCGCGGGACGCCTGGCCAGGGCGCGGGAGGGGCTCCGGCACGCCTTCGGCGACCTGCTCGGAGACTTGGCGCCCTGGCTGGCCGTGGGATTTCTGGGGGCCGGGCTCATCCACGTGCTCGTGCCGGCGGAGCTCGTGGAGGCCCACCTGGGGAGCGGGCTTCTTCCCCTGCTCGCCATGTTGGTGGTCGGGATCCCCATGTACACGTGCGCCACCGCCGCCACGCCCATCGCCGCCGCCCTGGTCCTCAAGGGCTTGAGCCCGGGGGCAGCCCTGGTGTATCTGCTGGCCGGACCCGCCACCAGCGCGGCGTCGCTGACGGTGGTGGCGGGAACCCTGGGGGTGAAGACGACCCTGCGTTACCTCGCCGCCATTTCCTGCGGCGCCCTGGCCGCAGGGGCCAGCCTCAACTGGGTCTACGGCGCCCTGGGACTCTCCGCCCAGGCGATGGTCGGGGCCACCGCCGAGGTCTTTCCTCCCGCGGTGGGAGCCGCGAGCGCGGCGGTGCTCATCGCTCTGGCCGTCTGGCCCCGCCTGCGCCGGCTCTTCACCGCCGTAGGCAGTTCCTGCGCCTGCTCGGGGACAACCTGAAGCCCTCCCGACGGCCCGGCGGGCCGAGAGATCTGAGGAAAGACCGCACGATGAACGCCAAGGCCGGGTCGAACTGCTGCGCGTCCGCCAGCGCCGAAACATCCGTCCGCAATGGGGCGCCGCCCCCCAGGCCGGAGACCGGCTGCGGTCCTGTCGCAGCGGCGAAACTGCCGATGGCCGAGCCAGCCTGCTGCCCCACCGCCGAAGAGCCCACCCCAGAACCGCACTCCCCAGCGGGCAGGGAGCTCCCCGGGTACCACCTGTGGCCCTTCGTGGAGGGCTGGCTCGAGACGCCGGCGGGGCCCGTGCCCCGGGTCAGGACGCACCTGGACCGCGCGGACGTGGTCGGCCGGTGGCAGATGCGCTGGAGCATCGGCAGAAATCGGTATCGGCTCGCCCCGGGCCTCTATGCCGTCGGGACTCCGGGACCGGACTCCCCGGTGCTCGTGACCGCCAACTACAAGATGACCTTCGACGCCCTGCGCCGCGACGCCGCCGGGCTCGACGCCTGGATTCTCGTGCTCGAGACCCACGGCATCAACGTGTGGTGCGCCGCGGGGAAGGGTACCTTCGGAACGGCGGAGATCGTGGGCCGGGTGCTGGCGACCTGCCTTGCGCGGGTCGTGACCCACCGCCGGCTGATCCTGCCCCAGCTCGGCGCCCCCGGCGTGTCGGCAAAGGACGTGCGCAAGGGGTGCGGGTTCTCGGTGGTCTATGGGCCCGTGCGCTCGGCAGACCTAAAGGTCTTCCTCGCCGCCGGCATGACGGCGACCCCTTCGATGCGGGCGGTGACCTTTACGGCGGTCGAGCGGCTGGTGCTCACGCCGGTGGAGCTCGTCATGGCCCTGAAGACCGCCGCGTGGGCGGCCCTGGCGCTCTTCGTGCTCGCGGGCCTCGGGCCGGGGTTCTATTCCCTTTCCGCCGCCTGGGAGCGGGGCCTTGCCGCGTGGGGGGCCCTGGCCGTCGCCC
>JBFLZB010000220.1 GCA_040756475.1 Thermodesulfobacteriota bacterium | reverse complement strand
GTGGGGGGCCGGGCGAGGTGAGGGCTCGCCGGCCCCCCGCCCGACGGGTGGGCATCGCACCGGCCTCTGAGGCCCCCAGCCCCTGATCCCTAGCCCCTAGCCCCTGATCCCTAGCCCCTAGCCCCTAGCCCCTGACCCCCAGCCCCTGATCCGGGAGCAACCATGGACATCCTGATCTACGGCTTCATCCAGAGCGTGAGCCTGATCCTCATGGCCTTCGGGTTCTCGCTGGTCTATGGGGTGAGCCGGCTGCCCAACTTCGCCCACGGGGCGATCTACGTGCTCACGGGGTTCCTGGCCTGGGTGTTCCTGCACCGCGCGGGCCTTCCCTACCCGGTGGCCGTCGTCCTGGCGCTCGCCGCAGCAGCCCTGTTCGGAGTGCTCATCTACCAGCTCGTGTTGAAGCGGGTCCGGGGCCTGGAGGTGTCGGAGGTCATCGCAACCTACGCCATCGGGCTCGCCATCCTGGAGGGGCTTCGCTGGGCAGGCTTTCGGGGCATGACCTACTCCCTTCCCGTGCTCTCGGACGGGGTGGCCTTCCTGGGGGACGTGCCGGTGGACCACCAGCGCCTGGCGGTGGTGGCGCTCGGGGTCGCCACCCTGGGGGGCGTGTGGCTCTTCACCCGGTACACCCGCATCGGGCTCGCGCTCAAGGGCATGGCCCAGGACGAGCGGGCGGCCATGATGCTCGGGATCGACTCGGACCGGGCCGCCACGGTGGCCGTGGCCCTGGGGAGCGCGCTGGCGGGGCTGGGGGCCCTCATCCTCCTGCCCCTGGGGAGCGTGGTGGTGGAAGAGGGCTACAAGGTGCTCATCTACGCCATCGCGGTGTGCGTGGTGGGGGGCCTGGGGAGCTGGGCCGGCACGGTGCTCGCTTCCTTCGTGCTGGGGTACTCCCAGTACCTGACGGTGGCCTACGGCAAGGCCCACTACCAGATGGTGGTGATGCTGCTCGCGATCATCGTGACGCTCGTGCTGCGGCCCTCGGGGTTCTTCGGCAAACAGAAACAACTGGAGGAGAGGGTGTGATGGCGCAGCGCCTGGAGCGAGTCGACCGGGGCATCAAGGTCCGCAGCGAAACCCTCTACGCCCTGAGCTCCTGGCGGGAGATCGCCTACCTGGTGGCGCCCCGGGCGCTCCTGATCGGCGGGTTCCTGCTGCTGCCCCTGGTGCTGCTGCCCTGGCCCTACTGGGGCCGGGTGATGCTCTCGGTGTGCGTGCTCGCGCTCTTGGCGGTGTCGTTCGACTTCCTCGCCAACTACGTGGGGCTCGTGTGCCTGGGGGGCGCCTTCTTCTTCGGGGTGGGGGGGTACACGGCGGCGCTGCTCAACACCCAGTGGGGGCTGCCGCCGCTCCTGTCGATCCCGATCGCGTCGGTGGTGGGGGCGGCGCTGTGCACGGCGATGCTCGCCCCGTGCCTGCCGCTTCGGGGGATCTACTTCGCCATCGTGACGCTGATGTATCCGCTCCTCATGACCCGGATCATCGAGGCCGCCGACGTGCTCGGGGGCACCGAGGGCTTCCGGGGCATCGCGGGGTTCTCGTCGGCCTGGACCGAGCAGTACGGGCTCATCGTCGCGCTGCTGGTGGCCGTCTTCGCCCTGCGGCGCTTCGTGGCCGAGGACGTGGGGCTCTCCATCCGCGCGGTGAAGGACAACGACCAGGCGGTGCGCGCCTCGGGGATCAGCGTGGCCCGCACCAAGGCCAAGGCGGTGTTCCTGGCATCGCTGCTCGGGTGCTTCGCGGGGGCGTACTACATCCACCTGTACCGCAGCGTGGGCATCTCGGCGTTTGCCCTGGATCTCTCCATCCTGCCCATCGCGGCCACGGTGATCGGGGGGGGCGGCACCCTGGTGGGGCCGATCCTGGGGGCGCTGCTGCTCGTGCCCCTCTCGGAGGTGCTGCGCGACTTCGGGAGCCTGCGCATCGTGATCTACGCCCTGGTGCTGACGGGGTTCGTGGTGCTGCGCAGCGAGGGCATCCTTCTCTACGCGAGCCGCAAGTACCAGCAGTTCGAGCGCTGGGTGGAGGTGTGAGGGTGGCCGAGCCGATCCTGGACGTACACGACCTCTCGAAGCACTTCGGGGGCGTCAAGGCCCTGGACGGGGTGAGCTTCCGCGTGGAGCCGGGCGACGTGCTGGGCATCATCGGCCCCAACGGCTCCGGGAAGACCACCCTCATCAACTGCATCACGGGGTTCCTGCGCCCCACCCGGGGGCGGGTGCGCTTCAAGGACCGGGACATCACGGGGATGCGGGCCGACCGGGTGGCGGACCTGGGGGTTACCCGCACCTTCCAGATCATGCGGCCCTACTTCAGCCTGCCGGCCTACAAGAACCTCATCATCCCCCTTTCGTCGCCCCGAGCCCGGCGGGTGGGGGGCTGGCGAGGCGGCGGGAGCCACGGCGACCGGGACACGGTGGCCGTGGACATCCTGGAGGAGCTGGGGTTCGAGCGCGACTCCCGGGTGCCCTACAAGATGGCGGGCACGCTGCCCACCGGGTACTTGAAGCGCCTGGAGCTCGCCCGGTGCATCGCGCTCGCCCCCGAGGTGATCATCTGCGACGAGGTCTTCTCGGGGCTCTCGGCGAGCGAGATCTCGAGCCTCGTGCCCCTGATCGAGAAGCTCCACCAGCAGGGCATCACGATCCTCATGGTGGAGCACCGGCTCCGGGAGCTCTTCCAGGTGGCCAACCGGGTGCTCGCCCTCTCCTCGGGGGAGAAGATCACCGAGGGCACCCCCGCCCAGGTCATGGAGCACCCCAAGGTGCGCGAGGCGTACCTGGGCTCCGAGGAGGTTCCCGCATGCTAGGCGGCGCGCTGGAGGCCACGGGCCTCATGGTGTTCTACGAGAACATGCTGGCGCTCAACAACGTGGACCTGCGCTGCGGCGAGACCGAGGTCCTGGGGGTCTTCGGCGCCAACAGCGCCGGCAAGTCCACCCTCATGTACGCCCTCTCGGGCATTCTCCTCGACATCCAGCACAAGGAGAAGATGAAGGGCGGCGAGCGGATCTCGCTCTTCGGCGAGGTGCGCTACGGGGGGGAGGTGCTCGGGGAGCTCAAGGCCCACGAGCGCGCCCGGCGGGGCATCGTGCTCTGCCCGGAGCGGCGCCGGCTCTTCCCCGAGTCGAGCGTGCTCGAAAACCTCAAGATCGGCGCCTACCTGGCCACCAAGGCGCAGGCCCGGAGCACCCTGGAGTACGTGCTGGAGCTCTTCCCCGGCCTGGTGAAGCACCTCAAGCGCCCCGCGGGCTTCCTGAGCGGAGGCGAGCAGCAGATGGTGGCCATCGGCCGCGCCCTCATGGCCCAGCCCCGGCTGCTGCTCCTGGACGAGCCCCTGCTCGGACTCGCCCCGAGCATCCAGCACACCCTGGTGGCATCGATCCCCGTGATCCGCAAGGAGCGCGGAATCTCGGTGATCGTCACCGAACAGTACGCCCGGCCGGTGATGCCCTACGTGGACCGAGCGGTCATCCTGGAGAACGGCTCCACCGTCCTGTCCGGCACCCGCGACGAGCTCCTGGGGAACCCCGACGTGCGGGCGGCGTATTTTGGATGTTGAATAGAGGCGGCTCGTTGCCCGTGGTCCGTTGCCCGTTGGAGTAAGGAAAGGCTGCCCGTTGTAAGTTGCCCGTTGTCCGTTGGAGGAAGGATCGACGGCCGCTTCACGCGACACTCGTCACTCGTCACTCGGCACTTTCACCCGTCACCTGGAACGTAAGAACATGGACCGACCCTATACCCTCGAAGGCCTCACCATCGACCCGTCGCGCCGGGAGTTCACGTTCAGCCGGTGGTTCGAGATGGCCGAGCGGCATCCCGACCGGGCGGCCCTGGTGTACCTGGGGACGCACTTCACCTACCGGAGGCTGCGCGCCGACGTGGAGCGGTTCGCCGGGGCGCTGGCGCGGCGGGGGGTCAAGCGCCAGGACCGGGTGATGCTCTACCTCGCCAACTGCCCCCAGTGGGTGATCGCGAACTTCGCCATCCAGCGGCTCGGGGCGGTGGTGGTGCCGGTCTCCCCCATCTACACGGCCCACGAGCTGGAGTACCTGGTGCAGGACGCGGGCGTCGAGACGGTGGTCTGCCAGGACACCAACTACGGCTACGTCCACGAGGTGCAGGGCCGCACGGGCCTCAAGAACGTGGTGGTAACCACGCTCACCGAGCTCCTGCCCCGGTGGAAGGTGGGCCTGGGGCACCTCCTCCACGTCATCCCCCGGGGCAAGGTGGCCAAAGGCGAGCACGTCCACACCTTCTCCGACCTCCTGCGCGAGCCCGCAGGGACACTGCCGGACATGGACATCGACCCCTGGAAGGATCTCGCCACGATCCTCTACACGGGGGGCACCACGGGCTTTCCCAAGGGCGTGCCGGGCAACCACATGACCGAGGTGGCCTACGTGCGCGACGTGATGGACCGGGTGGTGGGGCCCCACACCAAGGAGGGCACCGACACGGTGCTCATGGTCAACCCCCTCTACCACATCATGGCCAAGGGCTTCATGATCGCGGCGGGCCTGAACTTCGGCAACACCGTGGTCCTCATGCCCATGCCCCACGTGGACGCCCTGATGGCCGAGGTGGAGCGCCACCGGGTGCGGTGGTTCCTGGGGGTGCCCGCCCTCTATCGGATGATCCTCGAGAGCGACCGCCTCAAGGAGTACCGCCTCGACAGCGTGCGCTACTGCTACTGCGGCGGCGACGTGCTCCCGGGGGAGGTCTTCAACCGGTGGAAGGAGCACACCGGGGTTCCCATCTACCAGGTCTACGGCTCCACCGAGGTCGGCCACGTGGCCTACAGCCTCCTGGAGGACGACCCCCAGCCCACGGTCATCGGCCGGCCGCTGCCCTCCTACCGCTGCAAGGTGGTAGACCCCGGCACCCTGGAAGACGTGCCCCCGGGCAAGACCGGCGAGCTCCTCGTCACCGCCGACTTCACCATCAAGAGCTACTGGAACAAGCCCGCCGAGAACGCCCGGTCCTTCGTGAAGATCGGCCGCGACGTGTACTACCGGATGGGGGACTTCGTGGTGGCCAACGAGCGGGGCGAGATCCAGTTCATGGAGCGCACCGCCGACGTGATCAAGCACAAGGGCTACCGGGTCTCGGCCTCGGAGGTGGAGGCCGTGCTCCAAGACAACCCGGCCGTCATGGGGGCGTGCGTGGTGGGGGTGGAGGACCCGGCGGTGGGCGAGCGCATCAAGGCCATCGTGGTCTTGAAGACCGACGCCAAGGGCGTCTCGGGCACGGATCTCCGACGCTGGTGCCAGGAGCGCCTGGCCTCCTACAAGGTGCCCCAGTACATCGAGTTTCGCGACATGCTCCCCAAGAGCAAGGTGGGAAAGCTCCTGCGCCGCGAGATCCGCGACGAAGAGCGCCGCAAGGCCGGGAAGGACACCAAGACCCGGGCGGCTTGAGGCGCCGAGAAGGCGGCGCGTTCGGGGGGCTTTCCTCCGGGAGTTTCGCCGGATGCGCGGCATGGCTGCGGGCGAGCGCTTTCGGATGCGGGGCCGGGTCGGGTAAGCTCCGGCCATGCGCCTGCTGCTCCTCCACCCCTGGATCGCCGACGTCGCGGCCTACAACTTCTGGGTCCGGCCCCTGGGGCTCTATGCCCTCGCCGAGTGGGCCTGGGAGCGGGGGGCCGACGTGGCCCTGGTGGACTGCCTCTCGGGCTTTCCGGCACCGGGCCGCTTTCGGCGGGAGCCGGTGGCGCCCCCCGAGGCGCTTCGGGGATTTCCCCGGGCGTTTGCCCGCTACGGGATCTCCCGGGAGGAACTGCGAGCCCGCCTGGGCCGGGCCGAGCCGTGGGACGCGGTGCTCGTGACCTCGGCCATGGGGTACTGGTACCCGGGGGTGCAGTGGGCCGTGGAGGAGGCGCGCCGGCGCCGGCCCGGAGCCCCCGTGCTCCTGGGGGGCGTCTACCCCACCCTCTGGCTGGAGCACGCGCGGCGAGAGGCGGGAGCGGACCGGGTCTTCCCCGGAGCCCTGGAGGCGGTTGCCGCCGAGCTCGCGGGATGCCTGGGGCTTCCCCGGGAGCCGGTGCGGCCGCGCAGGCCCTGGTACCGCCTGGGGCTCCACGACGGGGCGGCCCATGCCGCCCTGCGCACCGCCCGGGGCTGCCCCTACCGGTGCGCCTACTGCGCCTCGGAGAAGCTCTCGGGCCCCTTCGCCCCCCGGGGCGCCTCGGAGGTGGCGGCCGAGCTCGCGGCCCTGGCAGAGCTGGGCGTGACCGACGCCGCCTGGTACGACGACGCGCTCCTCGTGGACTTTTCCCACCGCCTCGGGCCCGCCCTGGGCGAAGCCGACCGGCGCGCCCCCCGAACCCGGGCACTGCGCTTCCACACCCCCAACGGCCTCCACGCGCGCCTCGTGACCGAGGAAGCCGCCCCGGTCCTGGCCGCGCGCTTCGCCACCCTCCGCCTGGCCTTGGAGACCGTGGACCCCGCCCGCCAGGAAGGCACGGGGGCCAAGGTCGGCACCCCGGACTTGGAACGGGCCGTGTCCCGCCTGCGGCGTGCGGGAGCGCCGCCCGAATCCATCGGCGTCTACCTCTTGGTGGGCCTCCCCGGCCAGCCCCTGGAGGAAGTGCGAGAAGGGATCGCCTTCGTCCGCTCCCTGGGCGTGCGCCCGCACCTGGCAGAGTTCTCCCCCATCCCGGGGACCCCCGCGTGGGACGAAGTCCGGGCCCGCGGGCTGCTGCCCCCCGACCCCGACCCCCTCCTCACCAACAACACGGTCTACCTGCGCCGCTTCGCCGGCTACCCCCCGGAGGAGCTGGAGGCCCTGCTTCGCTCCGTTCGCCATCCCCTTCCGTGACCGGCTGAAATGGCTGCGTTTTTGCTGACAGGGTCTCGACGGATCACCCGAATGTGGAGGTCGTCGAAGAGGTGAACCATGAAGGTCAGCTATGACGACGAAGTGGACGTGGCCTACCTTGAGCTATCCGACCGTGTGCCGGACGGTGCGATGGAACTGGCAGACGGCGTCATTCTCCACACCACCAAGGAGAATGAAATCGTAGGGATTGAGATCATCGACGCCAGCGCGCGGTTCCCGGTGCAGAATCTCTACCGCTACGAGCTCGTGGAAGGATCGTCGCGAGGCAAGGTCCATTCCCCTCGGGAGAGGTGATCGTGGTCCCGGTTCCCCATCCCGCTATCAGCCCGGATCGGCCAAGATGCAGCAGGGCGAAGTGACCTTGCTGCGCCGCCAGCTCGAGCGCAAGTTCGGCCCGCTGCCCGGGTGGGCAGCGGAGCGCCTGGAGGAGCCCTCCTCCGCAGAGCTGGAGCTCTGGGCCGACCGGG
>JBFLZB010000219.1 GCA_040756475.1 Thermodesulfobacteriota bacterium | reverse complement strand
CACGGTGCTGTGCGGGTCTCGCAAGTTCCCGGTGCACGACCCCTTCTTCGCCATGCTGCGCCGGAGCCTGAGCACGTTCATGAACGCGCTCACGGCCGACGACTGGACCCTGTATCCCTTTGCCACCCAGAACCGCACGGACTTCTACAACCTGATGGCGGTGTACCTGGATGCCACGTTCTTTCCCCTCCTGCGGGAGCGAGACTTCCGCCAGGAAGGGCACCGGCTGGAGTTCGAGGACCCGGAAGACCCCTCCTCTCCCCTGGCCCGCAAGGGGGTAGTGTACAACGAGATGAAGGGTCACATGAGCGACCCGCGCTCGCTGCTCGGCACCCGGGTGGCCGAGGTCCTCTACCCCACGACCCCCTACGGGAAGAACGCAGGGGGCGAGCCCCGGCACATCCCGGAGCTGACCTGGGAGGGGCTCAAGGCCTTCCACGCCGCCTGCTACCACCCCAGCAACGCCTACTTCTTTACCTACGGCGACCTGCCGCTGCCGCCCCACCTGGAGTTCGCCGCGCGGGAAGCCCTGGGGGATTTCGGGCGCATCGACCCCGGCACCGCGGTGGGTCTGGAGGCGCGCTTTGCCAGCCCCCGGAAGGTGACAGTGGGCTTTCCGGTGGAGGCGGGGGAGCCCACGGCGGGAAAGACCATGGTCCAGGTGGCCTGGCTCGCCTGCCCCATCACAGACCACCAGGAGCGCCTGGGGCTGGATCTGCTCTCGGAGCTCCTCCTGGGCAACGCGGGCGCGCCCCTCCACAAGGCGCTCCTCGACTCGAAGCTCGGGGCGAATCTCGCCCCGGGCTCAGGCTTCCAGGACGAGAACCGGGAGACCCTGTTTGCCGCCGGCCTCCAGGGCACCGAGCCCGACCGGGCCGAGGCCATCGAGGCCCTGATCCTCGCCACCCTGGAGGAGGCGGCCCGCACGGGCTTCAGCCGGGAGCGCATTGAGGGGGCGATCCAGCAGGTGGAGTTTGCCCACCGGGAGGTGCGGGGCGACCACTACCCCTATGCCCTGTCGCTGCTCTCGCGCCTCATGGGGCCGTGGATCCACGGTGCCGACCCGGCCGAGGCCCTGCGGGTGGGCGAGCGGTTGGCCCGGCTGCGGCGCGACGTGGAAGCCGGGCCCTACTTCGAGGGCCTGATCTGGCGCCACCTCCTGGAGAACCCCCACCGGGTGACCCTGACCCTGGCCCCCGACCCCGAGCTCAAGGCCCGGGAGGACGCGGAGGAGGCCCGGCGGCTGGCCGACCTCCAGGCGCGCCTCACCCCGGAAGAGCGAGACGAGCTGGTGCGGCGGGCCCGGGAGCTTCGAGAGGCCCAGGAGGGGGAAGAAGACCTTTCGGTGCTCCCCGCCGTGGGGCTGGAGGACATTCCCCCGGAGGAGCGGTGGGTGACCGGGAAGGGCGAAGACGCCCCGGCCGGGGTGCCCGTCCACTGGTTCGATCAGCCCACCAACGGCATCGGGTACTTCCTGGCACACCTGGACGCAGAAGACCTGGACGAAGACCTCGCCCCCTACCTCCCCCTCTTTTGCGCGGCCCTGCCGCTCGTGGGGGCAGGGGGCCGGCCCTACACCGAGGTGGCGGAGCGGATCGCCGCGGCCACCGGGGGGGTGGGGGCCGGGGCCGGGGTGTTGGAGGACCCGCGTGGGGGAGGCTTTCGTCCCGTCGTGGAGGTGAGCGGCAAGGCCCTGGAGCCCAACCAGGGCAAGCTCTACGACATCCTCGCCGAGCTCCTGGGCTCCCCCGACTTCGCCGACCGGAACCGGCTCCACACCATCCTCAACCAGCTCCGGGTGAACCTGGAGAACTCCCTTCCGGCCCTGGGGCACCGCTACGCGGCCCGGGCCGCCGCGGCGAGCCTCACCCCCGCGGGAAAGCTCAAGGAGCGCTGGTCGGGCGTGGCCCACCTGCGGTTCGTCCGGGAGGTCGCCGGACGTCCCCCCGAGGACCTGGGGGCGTGCGCCGAGCGGCTGGGGGCCATCGCGGCGGCCCTGCCCCGGCGAGGGCGGGCGAGCTGCGCGGTGGCCGGGGAGGAGCGGTTCTTCCCCCGGGTGCGTGAGGCGCTGGAGCCCTTTCTGGCGGGCCTTCCGCCGGGGGGCGGCAACGGCTCCGCTTTTGCTCCGGGCCCCTTTGCCCCCGCGCCCTGCCGCCGGGGGCTCGCCGCCTCGGTGCCGGTTTCCTACGTGGCCCGGGTCTTCCCCGGGGTCCCCTATGCCCACCCGGACGCCCCCGGGCTCGCGGTGCTGGCCAAGCTCCTCAAGGCGGCCTACCTGCACCGGGAGATCCGGGAGCGGGGCGGCGCCTACGGGGGTATGGCGGGCTACGCCCCCGAGGCGGGGCTGTTCTCGCTCCTCTCCTATCGGGATCCCCACGTGGTGCGCACCCTGCGGGTCTTCGACGACGCGGCCCGCTGGGCCGCCGGCGGGGCCTTCGGCGACGAGGACGTGAAGGAGGCCGTGCTGGGGGTCTTCAGCGACCTGGACACGCCCCTGTCCCCCGGCGGCAAGGCTGCCCGGGAGTTCGCCTGCCGGCGCGTGGGGCTCGACCGGGAGCTGCGCCAGCGCTTCCGGGAAGGAGTGCTCGCCGCCGACCGCGGCTCCCTGGCCTCCCTGGCAGAACAGTACCTGGTGTCCGGCCGGCCCGGCAGCGCCGTGGCCGTGGTGGCCAGCGAAGAGGCCCTGCGCCGCGCCAACGGGGAGCTGGGGGAGGAGGCGCTGGAGATCGAGAAGGTGTAGCGCGTGGCGGGTGGCACGTTGCGGGTTGGGGTGGGCGGGGTAGTCTCGTGCCCTATGCCCCATGCCCTACGCCCCGAGAGGTGACGCCATGATCTCCCGCACCGCCCTGTGTCTGGTCCTCGCCCTCCTCCTGCCGTTCGCCGCCTGCCGGGCGGGGACGGCTCCGGTATCGGGGGAGCGCACCTTTCCCAGCGAGCAGGGGCCCCTGCGGGTCACGACGGTGGCCGAGGGGCTGGAGCACCCCTGGGGGCTCGCCTTCCTGCCCGACGGGCGCATGCTGGTGACCGAGCGGCCGGGGCGCCTGCGCTTCGTGGCCCCGGACGGCGCCCTCTCTCCGCCCCTGGCGGGGGTGCCCCAGGTGTACGCCCGGGGCCAGGGGGGCCTCCTGGACGTGGCCCTGGCCCCCGATTTCGCGACCTCGCGCCTGGTGTACCTCACCTACGCGGAGCCCGGGGAGGGGGGCGGGGGCACGGCGGCGGGGCGGGGCCGACTGGGGGAGGACCGGCTCGAGGACTTCCGCGTCCTCTTCCGCCAGGTGCCCAAGTCGGGGGGCGGGCGCCACTTCGGCTCCCGCCTGGTCTTCGGGCGCGACGGGCGGCTCCACCTCACCACCGGGGACCGGGCGCAGCAGGACTGGGTGCAGGACACCTCGATCCACCGGGGCCAGGTGATCCGCCTGGAGGCCGACGGCGCGGTTCCCGCCGACAACCCCTTCGTGGGGCGGCCCGGCTACCGGCCCGAGACTTACTCCCTCGGACACCGCAACCCCCAGGGCGCGGCCCTCCACCCCGAGACCGGCGAGCTGTGGCTCGTCGACCATGGCGCCCAGGGGGGCGACGAGGTCAACGTGGTGCGCGCCGGCCGAAACTACGGCTGGCCCGTCATCACCTACGGGCGCGACTACAGCGGGGCGAAGATCGGCGTCGGCACCCACAGGGAGGGGATGGAGCAGCCCCTTTACTACTGGGACCCCTCCATCGCCCCCTCCGGCATGGCGTTTGTCACGAGCGACCTCTTCCCCGCCTGGAAGGGTTCGCTCCTCGTGGGGGCCCTGCGGGGACAGATGCTGGTGCGCCTGGCGCTGGACGGCGAGAAGGTGGTGGGGGAAGAGCGGCTGCTCACGGACCTGGGAGAGCGCATTCGCGACGTGCGCCAGGGCCCCGACGGGCGCTTCTACCTCCTCACCGACTCCCCGCGGGGGCGCCTCCTGCGCCTGGAGCCGTAGGGGCGATGCCTGCGTCACCCCTACGGCTGACCGCTGACCGCGGTTTCACCGCGCTGCCGGCACCAGGAACAGGGCGGCCACGTACGCGCCGTAACAGCCCAGGAGGAGCGCGCCTTCGACGCGGGAGATGCCCAGGCCCACCCGCATGATGGGCAGCAGCGCCAGGGTGAAGGCGGCCAGAACCGGGTACTGGAACCGGAAGAAGGTGTCGGGGACGTGGATGGGGTGGACCAGGGCGGCAACCCCCAGGATGCCCAGCAGGTTGAAGAGGTTCGACCCGAGCACGTTGCCCACGCCGATGTCGTCCTCCCCCCGGGCCATGGCCACGAGTGACGCGGCGAGCTCGGGAAGGCTCGTGCCCACGGCGATCACCGTCAGCCCGATGACCACGGCCGGCACGCCGAGTCCGGCCGCCACGGCGACCCCCCCTTCCACCAGCCAGTGCCCCCCCAGGAGCACCCCCACGAGCCCCCACAGGGTGCGCAGGCAGTCCCTGCCCTTCTCTCCGGGTCCGGTGGCCGTGCGTCCGTATGCCGCCTGCACTCCCTCGGGGGCCAGGCGCTCCACCATGACGCTCCAGTAGAGAAACCCGCAAAACGCCGCCAGGAGGATCAGGGCATCGACCCTGCCCAGCAGCCCGTCTGCGCTCAGGACCACCACCAGGGCCACGGCTCCCAGGCCCATGGGCACCTCGCGCTTGAGCAGGGTGAACTCCACCGTCATGGCCCGAAGGCACGCTCCCAGGCCCAGGATGAGGCCCACGTTGGCGATGTTGGAGCCCACCACGTTGCCGAGCGCGATGTCTGCGTTGCCCCGCAGGGCCGCGGTGACGCTCACCACGAGCTCGGGCAGGCTCGTGCCGAAGGCCACCACCGTGAGCCCCACCACCGCAGGGGCCACCCCGAAGCTCGCCGCGAGCCGCGAGGCGCCGCGCACGAGCAGGTTCGCCCCATAGTAGAGGAGCACGACCCCCACGGCCACGAGCCCGAGCCCGGTCAGCACGGGAGGGCTCCCGGACCCCGCCCCAAGATGGGGTATTGGTTTCTAAGGGTGCCCAGCGCGTTGACTCTCGGGCGGAATCCACCTAGATTGACGGCCTTCGCCCACCCGGCGGCCGCCCATGCGGCGCCGCGCCCCGATGGAGCACCATGCAATTCACCGACCTTCAGTTCGATCAACTGGCACTTCCTCCCGAGCTCAAGCAGGGGATCGCCGCCTGCGGCTTCACGCGCCTCACGCCGGTCCAGGCCCGCAGCCTCCCCGTCACGCTCCAGGGCAAGGATCTGGCCGTGCAGGCCCAGACCGGATCCGGGAAGACCCTGGCCTTCCTGGCGACGATCTTCGACCGCTTCCTGCGCACCCCCCGGCGCCCCACCAGGGGGGTGTGCCCCCGGGCGCTGGTCCTCACCCCCACCCGGGAGCTCGCCGTACAGGTGCACAGCGACGCGGTACAGGTGGGCGCCAACCTGCCCTTCCGCTGCCAGGCCGTGTACGGAGGCATCGATTACCGCAAGCAGCGAGAAGACCTGGCCGAGGGGGTGGACCTGCTGATCGGCACCCCGGGCCGCCTCATCGACTACCTCAAGCAGCGCGTCTACCACTTGAAGGACGTGGAGATCGCGGTCATCGACGAGGCCGACCGCATGTTCGACATGGGGTTCATCGGGGACATCCGCTTCATGCTCAAACGGATGTCGCCCTTCGACCAGCGCCAGAGCCTGCTGTTTTCCGCGACCATCAGCGACCGCGTGATGGAGCTCTCCTACGAGTACATGAACGCGCCCGGGCTGGTGGAGATCAGCCCCGACCGCGTCACCGCCGAGAAGGTGGAGCAGGTACTCTACCACGTGAGCTCCCGGGAGAAGTTTCGCCTGCTCCTGGGCCTGCTCCGCACCGAGCCCTGGGAAAAAGCGCTGGTCTTCATCAACACCAAGAGGGCCGGCAACATGGTCCAGGAGAGGCTGGAGCGCAACGGCTACCCCGCCGAGGTGCTCAGCGGCGACGTGGACCAGGCCCGGCGCCTCAAGATCGTGCAGAAGTTCATGTCGGGAGAGGTGAAGATCCTCGTGGCCACCGACGTGGCGTCCCGGGGCCTGCACGTGGACAAGATCACCCACGTCTTCAACTACGACCTCCCCCAGAACGCCGAGGACTACGTGCACCGCATCGGGCGCACCGCCCGGGCCGGGGCGTCGGGCAAGGCCGTGAGCCTCGCCTGCGAGGACTACGTGTACAGCCTGGGGGAGATCGAGGGCTATATCGGCCACAAGATCCCCGTGGCTCCGGTGCACGACGACCTCCTCCCAACCGAGGTGCCGCGCCCGCCCCGGAGTCAGCGCCCCGAGGCGGAGGGGGAAGCCCGCCGGCCCCCCAACCGCCGACCGCCGCCCCGCTCCGGCGGACGGCGGCGGTGAAGCAGTGGAAACCGAGAAACGCAAACGGTGAGACGTGAAGAGCGCCCCCCCCTGCTTTCTCACTTCTCACTTTTCACTTTTCACTTCTTCGCTCCGTCCCGAATCCACGCGCGGATCCGCTCGATGTCGGCTTCGGGAAGGGGCCGGCCCCCCAGGGGCATGAGGGGGGTGTCTCCCCCCGGGACGAGGCGCTGCACCAGGTAGCTGCCCTCCGGGTCGCCGGGCTTCACATGGAGCCGGTCCGGCCGCCGGGTGGCCGGCACGCCCACCAGATCGGCGTAGGCCTTCCCCCGGGAGAGATCCAGGCCCCCGGCCGCCCGCTCCCCCGCGTGGCAGCCGGGCCGGGCGCACGCCGGCACCAGGATCTCGGCCTCGATGGCCGCAAACGCGCTGGCGGCCGGCTCCGGGGCAGCGCCCCCCTTTCCGGAGGGCTCGCCCCCCCCGCTGCACCCCCACAACGCCGCGGCACCCCACAGTACGATCCAGGACCGCCTCATGTTCACTCCTCCCTGCCCCGGCGGGCCGCCGGGGCGTCTCCAAGGTCTTGCGTTTCCGGGGCAATTGCCCCCAGGGCCAGCGCCAGGGCCGCCTCCAGATCTCGGGCCAGGGCTGCAAGGGGCTTTGTGCACCCCGCCTGCCGCAGGGTCGTGAGAAACTCCCGGTGGGGGCGGCCCCGCCGGTACGCGGGTTCCCGGCCGGGGTGGCGCAGGTAGCGGTCCACCAACCCGAGGTCCGCATCTACCAGGAGGCTGGCCTGGTAGAAGAACGCGCCGCGGCCCGCAAAGGCACTCGAGCCCGCCACCTTGCGGTCGCCGTGGCACAGGTCTCCGGTTCCCGCGGGGGTCAACCGCACGCCGCCGGCCGCCGCCACCGCCTCTCGGAGCACGTCCACCGCCTCTCCCATGTGGGACCCCACCGCCAGGGGCCGCGGGACGGCGCGGGCGAAGCT
>JBFLZB010000218.1 GCA_040756475.1 Thermodesulfobacteriota bacterium | reverse complement strand
GCGATCCGGTCCTCGAAGTCGTCGATCTGGAGGTCGGTGCAGTCCGCCGTGAGCCCCGCCGTGAGCGTCGAGGCGACCCGCGGCGCCAGGGAGCGGCCCGCCACGGTGGCCCCGAAGAGGAAGATGTCGGGCTGTTTCTCCCGGGCGAGGCCGGCGATTACCCGGGCATAGGGGAGCGCCGTAAAGGGCTCCAGCCGCGGGTCCTCCGCCAGGAACACGTTGTCGCACCCGTAGGCGTGGAGGATCGGCGCCAGCGACGCCCCCGAGGCCCCCAGGAGGACCGCCTCGGTCCGGACCCCGAGCTCCCGGGCGAGCTCGCGGCCCTTGCACACGAGCTCCAGGCTCACGTCGGCGATCTTGCCGCCGTGCTGCTCGATGAACACCCAGACGTTTCCGCGCTTCTCGCTCATGTGCTCCTGCCCGCTCCACGGCCTCGGCCGGATAGGTTGCCTCGGGAAACTCGCTACACGAAGACGTGGTCTGCGACGAGCTGCTGCACGAGCCCCCGGATGCCCTCCTCGGTGGCGGGAATCTCCACGTAGTCGCGCCCCGTCAGGACCACGCTCTCCACCTTCTTCACCTTGGTCGGGGAGCCCGCGCCCCCCACCCGGCTCTCGTCCGCCCCCACGTCGGAGGCCGACCACTCGTGAATCCAGAGCCCCCGGGCCTTCAAGCGCTCTTCCTCGGCGGCCAGCGCCTCGGCGCTCTCGTAGGTCCGGCCCGCGTGCCGGGAGAGGAGCTCCGAGCGGGTCACGGCCTTCTTGTAGCGCATGAGCCGCTTGGCCCCCGCCGGCCGGGGGGTGTTGGCAGAGGAGAGCACGGTGAAGAGGGCGGGCAGGGGCACCTCGGCCACCTCGTAGCCCCCGTCGATCACGTTTCGCACCCGGGCGCGCCCGTCCTCCACCGAGAGCACCTGCTCCACGTAGGTGACCTGGGGCAGGCCGAGCTTCTCGGCGAGCTGGGGCCCCACCTGGGCCGTGTCGCCGTCGATGGCCTGGCGCCCGCACAGGGCCAGGTCGAAGGGCCCGAACCTGCGCGCGGCGCACGCCAGCGCGTAGCTCGTGGCCAGGGTGTCGGCGGCGGCGAACTTGCGGTCGGTGAGGAGGATCGCCTCGTCCGCGCCCATGTAGAGGGCGTGCCGCAGCACGTTGACCGCGCCGGGGGGGCCCATGGTGCACACGGCCACCCGGCCGCCGAACCGCTCCTTGAGCTCCAGGGCGAGCTCCAGGGCATTCAAGTCCTCGGGGTTGAAGATCGCGGGCAGGGCCCCCCGATTCACGGTGCCGTCGGGCTTCATGGCCTCGCCCGAGATGTTCTTGGTGTCGGGGACCTGTTTGACGAAGACCAGGGACGTCAAGCGCAACGCAGTCCTCCAGAACGGGTCTCGCGGCAGGGGACAGGAAGGAAACCACCGCTTCGGCGACGGGGATTGGAAAGCTTCGAGGTTTTACCAGGCCGGAGCCGGGGTCGTCAATTGGTCATCCGGAATCTGCGGGCGCTCCCCGCGCGCCCGCCGCCCCGGATTCGGGCTGTCTCGGTCGTCCTTGCCGTCCTTTGTGTCGTTGCGCCCCCGGCCCGTTGACGTCCACCGGGTCCCCGGCTACCTTGGCGCCTTCCGGAAACCCGGCCTCTCGGCGAGGTGGCCATGCGCATCTTCGTGACCGGCGGCACCGGCTTCGTGGGGGCGGCGCTCCTTCCGGCCCTGCGGGCCAAGGGGCACGGCGTGGTTCTCCTGCGCCGGCCGGGGGAGGGCGGCCCTCCCCTGCCCGAGGCAGTGGAGGTGGTGGAAGGCGACCCCATGCGCCGGGGCCCCTGGTGGGACCCCCTGGAGGGGTGCGACGGAGCGGTGAACCTGGCGGGAGCGCCGGTCTTTCAGCGCTGGGATGCCCGAGCCAAGGTCCTGATCCGGGAAAGCCGGCTCGCCACCACCCGAAACCTGGTCGCATGTCTTCCCAAGGACAGGCCCTTCGCCCTCGTGAGCGCCTCCGGGATCGGCATCTACGGCGACGCCGGAGAGGCGGAGCTCGACGAGACCTCGCCCCCCGGCGACGACTTCCTGGCCCGGGTGGCCCGCGAGTGGGAAGAGGAAGCCCTGCGCGGAGAAAGGCGGGGGGCCCGGGTCGCCCTGGCCCGGCTGGGGATCGTCCTGGGCCCCGGCGGCGGCGCCCTGGAACCCATGGTCCGCGCGACCCGCCGCTTCGCCGGGGGCCCGCTGGGCACGGGACGCCAGTGGACGGCCTGGGTCCACCGGGACGACGCCGTGCGGGCGCTCCTCTTGCTGCTGGAGCAGGCTTCCACCCGCGGGCCCTACAACGTGTGCGCCCCCGAGCCGGCCCGGCAGGCCGACGTGGCCCGGGCCCTGGGCCGGGTGCTGCACCGCCCTTCCCTCCTCCCGGCGCCCGCTTTCGCCTTGCGGGCGCTGCTGGGCGAGTGCGCCGGGGTGATCCTCGCCAGCCAGCGGGCGCGGCCCGTGCGCCTTCTGGAAGCCGGCTTCACCTTTCGCCACCCGACCCTGGAGGAATCCCTGCGCGACATCCTGGCGCCGGGCCCCCAGCGGGGAGCCGAGTCGTGACGGCAGGCGAGGCAGACAGGGGGGCCGTCCGCCGGCTCCTGGAGCACCAGCGCCTCGGAGTCCTCTCCACCCAGGGCGGGGGCCAGCCCTACGCAAGCCTGGTGGCCTTCGCCCCGAGCCGAGACGGGCGGTTCCTCCTGTTCGCCACTCCCCGGGCCACCCTCAAGTTCCGCAACCTGGCCGCCGACCCGCGGGCTGCGATCCTCGTCGACGACCGAAACGAGGGACGCGGCACCCTGGGCGCCGCCGCGGCGGCCACCGCCACGGGCCAGACCGAAGAGGTGCCCGAAGCCGAACGGGAGTCCTTCCGGCGCGCCTACCTGGCCCGCCACCCCCACCTGACGGCCTTCCTGGACGACCCCGCCTGCGCCCTGCTGCGCCTGCGCGTGGAAACCTGGACCCTGGTGCGCCAGTTCCAGGAGGTTTCCCACCTCCCCGGAGAGCTCTGAGGGATTACCGGAACATCCCCCTCCAAATCGAAATCGCTATCGCTATCGGTATCGGAATCCAAATCGAGGACGCCTTCGATACCGATCCCGATACCGATACCGATTCGAACCCGCTTCCCCGCCAGCAGAGATGCCCTGTTTTCACGGGCCTCGGTATAGATAGCCTCTCGCGCGAGTTGGGCCAATCTCGAAGCGCCGTCCTCCAACGCAGACACGGCAACCCCGGGGCCTGTGTCCGATCGTCACGGGTACAGTCGAGAACGTCGAGTTGGCCGCCGCCACGCCCCTGGTTGAAGTCGTCCCGGAATTACGGTCTAATCGCCCCATCGGTGCTGCGAGACGGGAGGGGAAGGTGGACCGGAGCTCGGAGCCATACGGGGTCGCACCCGCCAAAGGGCCACGTGTCTCGCACGGAGCGGGGCAGGTGGCCTTTGTCCCTTCAAGGGCGAGGTAGGCGCGTGCTCTCCCTCCTCCCCGGCACCGAGGTCCGCGCCCGGAGCCTTCGCTGGGAGGTCGTCCTCTCCCAGCAGCTCGGCGGGCAGACCCTCTACCGCCTCCGGGGCCTCGACGGCGCGCTCCGGGGCCGCGAGCTCGATCTCCTCCACCCCTTCGAGCCCATCGTCCCCGTGGTCCAGGGCTTCCAGCCCGAGCGGGCCGGGCCGCTCCCCAACTGGCTCGTCTACCACGAGGCCTTCCTCCTGGAGCAGGCCCTCGGCCCCTACGCCCTCCTGGCGGTCCAGCCCGGGCGGCTCAAGATCGAGCCCTACCAGCTCGTGCCCGTGCTCCGGGCCATCCGCATGAGCCGGGTGCGGTTGCTCCTCGCCGACGGGGTGGGGCTCGGCAAAACCATCCAGGCCGGACTGGTGCTCACCGAGCTCATGGCCCGGCGGATCGCCCACCGGGTTCTCATCGTCTCGCCCGCGGGGCCGCTCCTGCAGCAGTGGAAGACCGAGATGCTCGGCCGCTTCGGCCTGCGGTTCGACACGGTCGATCGGGCACGGCTCGAAGAGATCCGCCGGTCGACCGAGCTCGGCGCCAACCCCTTCGACCACGTGCCCCTGGCGCTCGCCTCCATCGACTTCCTGAAACAGGAGCGGGTGCTGGAGCGCCTGGAGCAGACTGCCTACGACGTGGTGATCCTGGACGAAGCCCATCACTGCATGGATCTGGGCGCCGCCACCGAGCGGGAGGACTCCCAGCGTCGGCGCCTGGCCCAGGTGCTGGCCCGGCGCTGTGACGCTTTCCTCATGCTCACGGCCACGCCCCACGACGGCAACGACCGCTCCTTCGCCTCGCTCTGCGAGCTCCTCGACCCGTCGCTCGTCGACGGCCACGGGGCGCTGCGGGGCGAGGCGTACCGCCACCACGTGGTCCGGAGGCTCAAGAAACACGTCAAGGATCCGGCGACCGGCGCGCCCCTCTTCCGGGAGCGCCTGGTGCGCCCCGTCCCCGTGGACGCGAACCCTGCCGCCCACGGCCCCTTCGTGGAGCTCCAGCGCTCGCTCCTCGACCTCGTAGCCCCGGAGCTCCGCCGGGCGTTTCGGGCGCGGCGCTACGCCGACGTCCTCTCCTTCATCTCGCTCCTCAAGCGCAGCGTCTCCACCGTGGCCGCCTGCGCCTCCACCCTCCAGGCCGTGGCCTCGCGGTTCCAGGGCCTCGTCGCCCAGGAGGCCGAGGGCCAGGAGAGCCGCCGGCAGCGCCTCGGCACCCTTCGGGACTACCAGCGAAAGATCGAGCGCTTCGGGGTCGCGAGCGCCGAGGAGGAAGAGGAGCGCCACGGCCTGGAGACCGAGGACCTGGCCCAGCAGCTCGCGACCCTCCAGCGGGAGGTCCGGTCCGGCTCGCGCACCCTCTCCCGGTCGGCGAGCGTGGTGGAGGCCCTGGACAACCTCGTGGCGCTGGCCCAGGAGGCGAGGCCCCACGACCCCAAGCTCGCCCAACTCGCCGCCGAGATCGAGGCCATCCGGGCGCAGGAGCCCGGGGCCAACGTGCTCGTCTACACCGAGTACACCACCAGCCAGGCCGCCGCGGCCGAGGTCTTAAGGGCCCGGGGCCTCACGGTCCTCACCCTGTGCGGGGACGATGACGAAGCCACCCGCACCCGGGTCACGGAGACCTTCCGCACCCGCCACGGCCTGGTCCTCGTCTCCACCGACGCCTCGGCCGAGGGCCTGAACCTCCAGGACCGCTGCCACCATCTGCTCCACCTGGAGCTCCCCTTCAACCCCAACCGGCTCGAGCAGCGAAACGGCCGCATCGACCGCTACGGCCAGACCCGCGACCCCCAGGTCGGCTACCTCTTTCTCCGGGGCACCTTCGAGGAGCGGATCCTCCTGCGCCTCATCGCCAAGTACGAGCGCCAGCGGGCCCGCCTCACCTTCGTGCCCAACACGCTGGGCCTCGCCACCGCGAGCGGCGCGGCCAACGAGAAGCTCCTGAAGGGGCTGATCGAGGAGGAGGGGATGCTCTTTCGCACCGAGCCGAGCCGAGCCGAGCTGGATCTGGAGGCCGCGGCCGAGGGCGAAGGGGCCGACGAGGCCACCCGCGAGCTCCTGGAGGAGATCGACCGCTCCCTCAAGGGCTTCGAGAGCGCCTGCCGCACCCACGCCTGGCTCGGCGACGCGGGGCTCAATGCCGAGGAGAAGCTCCTGGCCGAGGCGGGCTTGGCGCGGGCCGAAGGCGAGGCCGAAAACCCGGTGGACCTGCCCCGCTTCGTGGCAAACGCGGTCCTCTTCGACGGAGGCCGCCTGGACGGCGACCCGGCCGACCCGTGTTTCGCCGTGGGGCTCCCGAGCACCTGGGATCACGGGCTGGAGAACCTGCCCGGACACGACCCCGACGCCCGATGCGTGCGGCTCACCACCCGGCTCGAGCTCACCGCCGACCCCCAGGGTCGCCCTCTCGGATTCCTCGGCCGCGCCCACCCCCTGGTCCGCCGAGCCCTGGACCGGGTGCGCCACGTGAGCTTCGGAGCATCCGCTGGAGGCCTCGGCGGCATGGGCGAGGACCCCCGGGTGAGCGCCGTCTCGGGGCCGGTCGATGCGCCCACGCTCCTCTTTACCTTCCTGGGGCGGGTGTCGAGCCGGGCGGGCCGGGAGTTCGAGCGGGTGCTCGCGGTGGCCGTACCCGGGCCGGGCGCCGGGAAACCCCGGTTCCTCGCAACCCCGGGCGAGTGGCGCCCCCTGGCCCGGCCCGACCGGGCCGTCCGCACCGGCGGCCTGTGGGAGAAGCACTTCGCGTCCTGGGCCGAGGGCAGGAATCAGGAGTCAGGAGTCGGGAGTCAGGGGTTTAAGGAGGATCCGGATGGCAACGGTCCAGACGCACCAAGATCTTCAGGTGTGGCAGAAATCGATGGACCTGGTGGTCGAGGTCTATCGTGTCGCGAAGGGACTTCCGAAAGTCGAGCAGTTTGGGCTGGTCTCACAGATGCAGCGGGCAGCAGTGTCGATTCCGGCAAACATCGCGGAGGGGCATGGCAGGTCGGCGACGGGGGCGTACTGCAACCATCTTTCCATAGCACACGGATCACTGATGGAGTTGGATACTCACCTGATGATCGCGGAACGGTTGGAGTACCTGGAACCGGAGGCGCTACAGCCCCTGTTGGCGCGGACGCGGGAAATCGGACGAATGCTCCACGGGCTGATGAGAGCTCTGCGGAGTCGGGAGTCAGGAGTCGGGAGCCAGGGGACGACGGGCACTCGGTCTCCCTGAATCCAGACGCACGTCTCCTGGATCCTGCTCTTCCGAATCCCGACTCCCGATTCCCGAATACTGCTTCTCCTGAATCCCGAATCCTGAATCCCGAATCCTTGGCCCGCGCGCTCGCGGGCCGGGGCTTTGCCCCCCTGGCAGACGCCTTCCGGGCCGAGCGCCGGAAGGCCTTCCAGGCCGAGCTGGCCCGCCAGGAGGAGTGGCTCCGGAAGCGCGCCGAGGAGATCACGGGCACCGGCGCCCAGCCCAAGGTCCAGGTGGACCTCTTCGCCGCGGCGCCGGCTGGCGCGACCACGGCCAAACGCCCCTGGGCGTCCGCCACCGAGCCGGAGGAGAGGCTGGCAGGGTTCTCCGCCGACGGCAGCCAGCACCCGGCCCACCGCAGCGAGGCCGACGGGGTGCTGCGCCTCTACCGCCAGCGCGCGGCCGACCTCGCGGCCCGGCTCGACCTGGCCGAGCCCGAGCTCGTGCCGCTCGGCCTCCTGATGATCGTCCCGGAGGGCGGCCGTGGCGTTTGACGTCCTCCACCACTGCTCCTTCCTCGGCCCGGCGCTCCCCGAGCCCTTCGTCCAGTTCGAGCTGGAGCGAGAGCTCCAGCGCCTCGG
>JBFLZB010000217.1 GCA_040756475.1 Thermodesulfobacteriota bacterium | reverse complement strand
CCCTCCCTTAGCCATCGGCTCTTCGTCCGGAGAAATGCGTTTTGCGTGAGTTGGCGTGTTCCAAGGGGGGCTGTCTGTCATTCCTCCAAGCGCGTACCGGTCAGGACCGCCAAGCGCTCCGGGTGCGCGTACACCTCTTCGAGAAGCCAGTCGAAGGCCTCGTCATCCTCCAGGGCCTCCTCCTCGAACTGCTCCAGAAACGGGCGGTCGGCGTCCAGCATCCTGTCCATGGGCTCCTCCGGGGTGGGGGGTGCGTGGCGGCCAGGGCGGGCACATGTACCCGAGAAGGGGGAGCCCGTCAACCCGCGCGTGGCGAACGCTGAGGGGGCGTCCTGCCACGTCCCCACCTGCCCCCCGCTTCCGGGTCGGCCCATGGACAAAAAGCCGCCCAGGGCGAAGGCAGAGCCCTGGGCGGGAGAGGAGACCGGCCGGGACGGAGGTACCGGCGGTCCGTGTGCGCCCTCCGGGGGGCGATCAGTTCGAACGGGAGCGGGCCACGTATGCGGCAACGATCCGGGCCACATCCTCGGCGGCGGTGCGGCCCTGCCGAGCGTAGTCCCCCCAGCACGCCCGCAGCGCGTCTGCCAGCTCTGCCACGGTGGCGCGGACTTCCTCAGCATCAACGCCCACCTTGCCGGCGACGAGGGCCTCTCGAAAGAGATCATCGTGCTCGCGGAGCACGTCGAAGGGGACCTTCTGCCCTTTGGCGAGGGCTCGCCGGCAGAGTTCTTTGTGGAACGCTGCTTCGCAGCCGACAAGGTACGGCATCGCCTTCAGTTTGCCGAAGGCTTCTGCGTTCTTCCTGAAACGCGGGTCCAGCATGGACTTTTCGAGGGTCTGAATCATCGGTGTCACCTCCGGAGAAGTAAGTAGTTCGCGCGCACCCTCCATGTACCACACCCCGGCCGATGTGTAGAGCAGTTTGCGCCGTTACCCGTGGTCCGCGCCGCAAGTGCAGAGAGCGCGGGCGGTCGCCTGCTGGATCAAGGCGGTTTGCAAGTTGAAGCCCTCCTCCACTTGCAGGAAGTGGCGCCGCTGTCCTTCGGAGAGCGTCTCCGTGAAAGCGTCGAGAACGCCGTCGAACTCGGGATTCGCGGCCCTCGTAGCCTCCAGGGAGATCCGGTCCAGGGCTTCGGGGGTGGTGCGGGGGCACGGAAACATGCTTCCTCCTCGGCCTGTCGGCCTGTCAGCCGGGCCCCGAATCCCCGGAGCCCGGATCGGTTACCGCCGCAAGTACCGCTCGAGGTCGGCCCGCAGAATCCTCCAGCCCTTCCCCACCTTCCGGGCCGGAAGCTCGCCGTCTCGCAGGAGCCGCCGCGCCGTGGCGGGCTTGATGCGGAGAACCTCCGCGACTTCCTCCAGGGTCAGGACCGCGGGGCGGCTCCAGGCGGGAGAGGCCGTGTCCACCGGCGGCTCCCCTCCTCCACCTTCGGGGCTCCGCGCGGCGACGGGGGAGTCCTCCCCTTGCTCGGGCCCTTCGTGGTCCGCGGGGGGCCTCTGGAGCGGGAACGGGCGCGGCCGGTCGTCGACTGCCGCGGGCGTCTCCTGGGGTTCCGGACCGATCGCCCGCAGGCTGGCCTCCACGAATCGCCGAGTTGTGCCCTCCGGGTCGAGGATGCGCCGTACTACGAGCTGCGCCACTTCAACTGGAAGGCCGCGGAGAAAGAGACCCGGGTACGGCTGCATGGAGAGACGGCTGAACCCGGATGCCGCCTCGAGCACAAAGGCATCGGGCGCGGAATTGAGGTCCAGGGCCTCGGCTGCTCGAATGAGGTCAGGGCCCACGGCGTTTTGTAGCGCGCGGCGATCCATCCCTATCCTCCCTCCCCCCCCATGGGCTCCACCTCCTCACCCCGAGCGCTGGCGATGGCGCCGCGGGCGGCCTCAGCCCAAGGGGCTTCCGGGTGCGCCCCCACAGCGATCTCCAGGGCTGCCAGAAGCTCCGGGGCCGCGGCCATGAGCCGGCCGTCGGCTTCCGGGTTGGGGGCGTCGTTCCAGACGCGGGCGAGATGGTAGCCGTCGGCCATGATGCTTCCGGCCGTGTAGCCCTCGAAGCCGGGTTCCTCCGGCAGGTTGTCGTCGCCCGGGACGAAGACCCAGGGCTCAGGGGTGTGCTTGCTCATGGTCGGTTCCTCGTTCGGTTCGTGCGACCGCCACCAAGGCTACCCCGCCTCCCTGTCCCCGCACAACTCTTTATGTGCGTTTTTGCTTGTTATATCAAGCATTTGGGCGTTTTTGTTCGTCGGCGTCCGGAGGGGTCGGTTCGTGCTTCCCACGGGTTCGTGCTGGTTCGAGTACGAACCGAGTCCGAACCCCGCACCCGCGCCGCACTTCCGCTTGCCACGCGCATTTGCGATGGATCGGTTCGGGGTACGAGCCCCCGCGGCCAGCCCTACCCGCCCACAGCCGGCGCCCTTCGGCAAGCGCGGGAGCCCTTCACGAGGTCCCCGACGACGGAGGCGTTGCGAGCCGCGGCGCCCTGCGAGAGTTTCCACGCCCGGGCGACGATCCTTGAGCGGTGCTCGGCAACAAGTTCGTCCGCCCGCTCGAGTAGCGGTAGGACGTCCGCCCCCGTCAGGTCCAGAAGAGCCGCCACCATGTCAACGTCGCCCTTCCACGCGGCTTCGGCGTCCTCCCGCACTCCACCTGCAAGCATCGCCTCGGCGCAGGGCCCGGCCAGGGCGACCACGGCGAGGTCCCGCGCATCGGCCGGGAAGCCGGTCTCCATCGCCCCGCCGTCCGCCGTGAAGCGTGCGGCCACCGACACGGGCACCCCAAGGACCCGGGCCGCGATCTCGTGCCCCGCTTCGTGGACTGCGATCCGCCACCTTCGCGCGAAGTCACCCATGACGCTGCCCTCTCGTGACGCCAAGTGTCGTTTGATACGACTGGCCCCAGACGTAGGTGTGGGCTACCCGCTCCACGAGGTACTGGTCGCCCCCGAAGACGATCCCGTCCCCGGCCCGGTAGGCAGGGCTTCCCTTCACCGTGAGCTGGCCGTTGCGGTAGAGGTGGTTGCGGCGGTACCAGTTCCACACTGCCGCCCCCCGCGCCGCGGCCTTCTGGATTTCGTCGGGCTCCGAGGGCTCGTAGGCGCGCGTCCCGAAGGGCGTGAAGATGGTCGCCACGTGCTGCCCCCGAAGCCCATGCCGATGCACGCTGGCCTCGTCATACGAAAGCAGCCCGCGATCCACCACCCGCAGCATCCCGATGGAAGCCTCCCGGGCCCCAAAGACGGAGAGCTGGGGGTCAAAGTAGACCCAATTCGTCCGCTCGGTGTCGTCCCGACCCAGGTTGTACGCCGCAGCATGGGAGTCCGGGATGTCGTGGAGCGTCTCCCGGGTCAGCCGGCCCGTTTCGTCGTGAAAGGGCGCCCGCTCCAGAACGACGTGGAGCTTCCCGTCTTCGCCGGTCTCGGTGTGAAGGACGTTCCAGGGCCGGTTTGAAAGCCGCTCCAGGACCTGCCAGACGCTGCCCTCGTGCCACGCCACGGTATAATCCAGGGTCTGCCAGTCGTCCGCGGCCTCCACGCGGTCCAGGGCGACCCAAGTCTTGGTCCACGGGACCTGAAGATGGAGGTAGGTCTGGACGACGCTTCGGATGAGCTGCGACGGCGTACCCGACACTTGCAATCCCTGGTCGATACGCTTGATGAACTCGTCCCCGAAGAACTGGTCGAAGCGCGCGATGTCCCACGAAGCGTTGTGCTGCAAGAGAATCTTGCCGAGGTCGAACCCGGAGATCTGAAACGATCTTCGCGGAGTACCGGAGGAATCGAGCGAAAGCGCCTCGGCAAGGCGGTTGATCTGCCCCACCAAGACGGGCCGCAGCCCCGTGCCGTCGCCCGCGTCGAGGTCGATCGTCACGAGGTCGTTCGGGGTGACGGTCTCCCAGAAGTCCGCGAGCTTCGCCGTCGTCACGAGCGAGAACCCGCCGGCCACCTGGCCGTAGGTCTTGGAAGTCGAGATGCTGACCACGTCAGCGGAGATGTCCACCTCGGCGGCAAAGGTGTTGGTCGCGTCGTGGTAGCGGCGCACGCAAACCCGGTGGTCCGGACGAAATCGGTCAACGTTCATGGCGTTTTCCTCTCAAGTGGGGGGGCGTTGATCCCCGTAGGCTCCGGAAAGAACTCCGGCCACCCTTCGCGGAGCGCTGCCAGCCTGTCCGAGTACCCGTTCGCCCCGGGGGAGCACAAGGCGCAGGGGCACCCGGGGGTCACGGGCCACGGTGGGATGCCCGGCGGCCATTCCTCCGCGGGGTGGGCGATCTTTGCCGAAGGGTCCGAAGGTGTACTGCCAAAACTGACAGAACCTATCTCGGGGGGGATTTTGTCAGTTTTGTCAGTACCCTCCGGGGGGCTTTTCAGAAAACGGAGGCGCTCAAGGGCGCTGGCGTAGCTCACGGTTCCACCTCCCCCAGGAGTGCCGGGTGGACGTGGTAGGTAACGGAGGGCCGCCCCCCTTCCTCGCCAGGGCCGGCCACTTCGGCCAGGACGCGCTCCAGGTCGGTGAGGTAGTCCAGGGCCCGAGCGGTCCCTTGCGGGTCCAGGAGGCGCCAGCCCCGCCGGTACACGTCGCGGGCCGTGAACTGCGCTCCCAGGTCGCCCCGGAGGATGCGCCGGTCCAGCTCCCGAGCGGCCTGTAGTCCCGGCTCGAGGGCGGGGGCGTACAAGCGCCGAGCATGGGCCTCCAGGTACTCGCCCCAGGCGAGGGCCTGGGCCAGGGGGACAATCCCCACCGGGCCGGCTCCGCCGTCGGCCAGGTGGGACAGGAGGGCGAGAGAGGGAACCAGGCTGCGGTACTTCGCGAGGTGCGCCTCGAAGGCGGGGTGCTCTTCGTCGGCCCGGAGGCGTCGCTCCAGGGTCGCGCGCCAACCATCGAAGGCCTCTTGAGCTTCGGGGGAGAACCGCACGAAGGGGAGCCCGTCCTCCTCTTCGGCCCCCAGTGGCCGGGGGTCGATCCGGTCCAGTCGCTCGAACACGGCCCAGGCGTTCCGCCTTGCGGCCGAGTCGGGCCAGCGGTCCACGTTGCGCCACTCCCCCGAAGAGTCTGGCCAGACGACAACCTGAAACCGTTGCAAGAGGCCGTCGTCCCCCGTCCCGCCTTGCAGGGTTGCCCGCAGGTAGTCTTGTAGTGGTCCGGGTTGGATTCCTCCGAACACGGACAGGCAGGCGGCCTCGATCTCCACCGTTCCCCTGCCGATCCGGTCGAAGGTGAACCGGCCCGCCCCGTTCCACGCCTCAAGGTAGAATGCCCGGGCCCCTTCCTGGCCTTCCTTGTCGAGGTTCCGAAGAAGCCCCACCAGTTCGTCCCGGTAGACCAAAACGCCGCGGGGGTTCGCGGCCAGAAGCTCCCCGAGCTTTTCGATTGTGGTGTCGTTCGTGACGTACCGGCGCCGCTCGGGGGCCGCGCCGTCATCGGCCACCACGGAGAGGGCCAGGGACCGCGCGGCCGCGTCGTCCCCCCTCTTGAGGGCCTTCCGGATTTCTTCCTTGGCGGCCTTCGCCGCTTGCTCCCCCACCAGGGCCCCCGCGTCGTGTTCTCGGGTCGCCGCGTCGTGCGCCTCCCGGGCCAGGGCTTCCAGGCGCTCGAGGGGCTTCATCACCTCGCGGAGGGCCGGGCTCTTCATGGTCGATGGCCGCCCCACCACGCCGCCCCAGAGGTTCGGGGTCACGGTCCAATCATCGCGCCTCTTAGGGCGGATGCCGATTTGCCGGCCCACCACGGCGGAGAGGGCCACCATTGCGCCGGCCGCCGGGAAGTCGGGGGGGCATTGCATCCTGTCCGCAACGTCCCCCACCCATGCCCCGAAGGCCTCGGGGAGCATTTCCAGGGCGAGGGGGGGGACGGCAGGAAGGGCCTCGGGGAGGGGTTGGGGTCCCTCCGTTTTTGAGAAAGGGCCCCGGGCGGTACTGACAAAACTGACGGAACCCCCCGCGCCGGGGGTTTCGTCGGTTTTGTCAGTAGGCAATTCGGCCGCGTCCACCACCACCGCCTCCCTCGCCGCCCGCTGGAAGGCGGCCAGGAAGCCGGTCGGGTCCGTCTTGTGCCAGGCGTTCGGGTCTTTGTGGCCGTGAGCCTGCATCTGGACCGCGCGCAGCTCACCGGACCACCCGAGTTCCCGGAGCCGGGCCGCGATGCCACGGCGGAAGGTCTCGCCGCCTCGGTCGGGCTCCTGGGTCAGGTAGACTCGTCGGATGCCCTCCAGGTGTGCCGCCTCCAAGATCCGGGCCATGTCGGCGCCCGGGATGCCCAAGGCGGGGATGTCGTGGCGCCAGAGGGTCCAGGCGTCCGACTCGCCCTCCACAAGGACGAGGCCCCCCCGCTTGCGCGCTTCCGCCAGGCGGTCCAGCCCGTAGGGGATCGGCTTCGATCCCTTCGGCCAGGCGGAGCCGTCGCCAGCCCGGAGGGCATACCGGAGCCGCGCTACCGCCTCTTGGCCGTCGGGGTCGCGGTAGGGGATACGGACTCCACCGTTAGGGAGGTCGGCGCAACCGAGGGAGCGGAGGAAGTCGAGCGGAAACCCCTTGTCTCGGGCGAGGGCCTCTAGGTCGATCCGCTCCCGGGAGGGGCGCTTCGCTCTCTTCCCGTTCGGGCCCATGAGGTCGGAGGGCTTGAGCCCCAGGGCTGCTACAACGGCCTCGAAGCTGCACCCGGCAAAGCACTTTAGGAGGATGCGGCCGTCGTCCCCCTCGTGAACGCTGAGGGAGGAGCGGTCATCGTCGTGCGCCGGGCAGCGGGCTACCCACCCGGAGCCGTTCGGTGCCACGCCTTGAAGTTGGGCAGCGAAATCGGCAGCGGTGAGGTGCGTTGCGTAACCGCCGGGCGTCTGGTATTCTGCGAGTGCGTTGGTCGGCTCTTGCGGCCCCGGGATCGCACCCCGGGGTCGCGCCGCGTTCGGGGCCATGGTCAGGCGGCCCCGTCTGCGGATCGCGGGTCGCAGGTGCGTTCTGCGACGTACCTCTCGAGCGCCTCGGGCGAGTACCGCACCGATCTCCCGAGCTTGATGTACGGGGGCCCTTCGCCGCGGCTTCTCCAATTTTGGAGCGCGCGCACCGTCATTCCGAGCTGCGAGGCTGCCTCCCGCTCCGCCACCAGGTTCGGATTTCTTCCCCTGCCGTTGCCGTCCATGACCGCCTCCCTACTGACTGCTATCGCGGTGCGCACATCCTCCGCTCGTTACTGATTCCGCCGGAATCCGCTCCGGCTCCGCGGTGCGCTGTCGATGGTCAGAGCATGGCAGGGGCGGCGATGAGGGATAAGGGGGGTTAGGAGCAAACTGTGGTCCGCACAGTTCTTGTGCAAACTAGGTCGTCTTTAACCCGTTTGCGTCAGCTTAGAGGGCGATCTTGGGGCCAGAAAGCATGCG